>NZ_JASDCZ010000074.1:0-11217 GCF_030407635.1 Micrococcus sp. APC 4021 | reverse complement strand
GCGAGCGCCTCGGGGGCCGCGAAGCCCGGCGTCGCCCCGGCCCCCGACGCCCCGCCGACCACCCGGGCGACGCCGAGGTCGGCGAGGGCCGGGCTGCCGTCGACGCCGAACAGGACGTTCGCCGGGGACACGTCGCCGTGCACCACCCCCTCGCGGTGCAGGCACGCGAGAGCCTGGGCGATCGGGACGAGCACGGTGACGGCCTGCCCCGGGCTCAGGGGTCCGACCCGCTGCACCATGTCCTGCAGCGTGCCGGCCGCGCGGTGCTCGGTGAGGACCCCGAGGCCCCGGTCCGTCTCCACCACGCCGAGCACGCGCAGCAGATGGGGATGCGCGACCCGTCCGGCCTGCGCCTCCGCCGCCAGCGCATCCGGCGCCGCGCCGGCACGGGGCACCTTCAGGGCGGCCCGGACGCCCCGACCGTCCTCGACGAGCCAGACCTCCGCCTGGGCGCCCGCGCCGAGCAGCCGGACGGGTTCCCAGCCCGGGGCGCGCGGCGCAGCCGTGCCCGGCTCCGACGACCTCTCCGGTTCGGTCTCCGGCCCGCCGCCGACGCGTCCGGCCGCGCCGCCGTCCGCCTCGTCCCAGTCCCGCATCGGTCTCCCCTCTCCGCCGCGCCGTCCGTTCCAGCCCAGGGTGCCGCATGTCCCCGAGCGTCACGGCGGTTGTCCACAGGTCCGGGCCCGAGGACTACAGTGGACGTCATGCCCGAGACACCCCTGCCGCCCCTGCGCGTGCTCGGCCTGGCGCCCGACCTGGTGGACTACCACGCCGCCTGGGACGCCCAACGCGCCCTGCACGCGGACGTCGTCGCCGGCCGCTCCGACGGCGAATTCCTCCTCCTGGAGCACGAAGCCGTCTACACGGCCGGTCGCCGCACCGAGGACGCCGAGCGCCCCACGGACGGCGCCCCCGTCGTGGACGTGGACCGCGGCGGCAAGATCACATGGCACGGGCCGGGCCAGCTGGTCGGCTACCCCGTGGTCCGGCTGCGCGACCGTGCCCACGTCAAGGACTACGTCTGGTTCCTCGAGGAGCTGCTGATCCGCACCGCCGCCGAGTTCGGCGTCACGGCCGTCCGCGTGGACGGGCGGGCAGGCATCTGGGTCCTCGCGGACCGGGACGACGACGGCACGGCCCGCCCGGACCGCAAGGTCGGCGCCATCGGCCTGTCCATCCACGACGGCGTCTCGATGCACGGCTTCGCACTGAACTGCTCCAACTCCCTGGCCCCCTACGAGGGCATCATCGCGTGCGGCATCACGGACGCCGCCACCACCACCCTGTCGGTCGAGACGGGCCGGACCATCACCCCGGCCGACGTCGTGCCGGTGCTCACCCGTCATCTGGACGAGCTCGGGCCTGCGTACATCGCCGTCACCCCCACGGAAGGAATCCCCGCATGAGCCTCGCCCCCGAAGGACGCCGCCTGCTGCGCGTGGAGGCGCGCAACGCCGAGGTGCCCGTCGAGCGCAAGCCCGAGTGGATCAAGGCCAAGGTCCACATGGGCCCCGAGTACATCGGCCTGAAGAACAAGGTCAAGTCCGCCGGCCTGCACACCGTGTGCGAGGAGGCCGGCTGCCCCAACATCTTCGAGTGCTGGGAGGACCGCGAGGCCACGTTCCTCATCGGCGGGGACATCTGCACCCGCCGGTGTGACTTCTGCGACATCACCTCCGGCAAGCCGCGCCCCCTGGACATGGAGGAGCCGCAGAAGGTCGCCGAGAACATCCGCGAGATGGACCTGCGGTACGCCACCGTCACGGGCGTGGCCCGTGACGACCAGAAGGACGGCGCGGCGTGGCTCTACGCGGAGACCATCCGCCGCATCCACGCGCTCAACCCGGGGACCGGCGTCGAGATCCTGCCGCCGGACTTCGGCGCGGTGCCGGAGCTCGTCCAGCAAGTGTTCGACGCGCGGCCCGAGGTGTTCGCGCACAACCTGGAGACGGTGCCGCGCATCTTCAAGCGCATCCGCCCGGCCTTCACGTACGAGAAGTCCCTCCGGGTGCTCACGATGGCCAAGGCCGACGGGCTCGTGACCAAGTCCAACCTCATCCTCGGCATGGGCGAGGAGGACCACGAGATCGACCAGGCCCTGGTGGACCTGCACGAGGCCGGCTGCGACATCATCACCATCACGCAGTACGTGCGGCCCTCGAAGCTGCACCACCCCATCGACCGCTGGGTGAAGCCGCAGGAGTTCGTCCAGTGGTCCCAGCGCGCCGAGGAGATCGGTTTCCAGGGCGTCATGGCGGGCCCGCTGGTGCGCTCGTCGTACCGCGCGGGCAAGCTCTATGCGCAGGCCATGCAGCGCCTCGGCCGGACCCTGCCGGAGAACCTGGCGCACCTGGCCGGGGAGAAGACCGCCCGCCAGGAGGCCTCCGCCGTCGTCGCCCAGATGTCCTGAGCCGCCCGACTAGACTGGACCCCGTCATGACGAAGAACAGCCAGCCCCCCGCGTCCTCCTCCGGCTCCACCTCCGCCACGCTCAAGGAGGTCAAGGCCATGCAGCGCGAGCGTCGCCTCCGCGAGAAGGAGCAGGCGAAGGCCCAGCGCCGGGACAAGCGCGCCACGAAGGGCCCGGGCGTGATCTCCCAGCTCAAGCAGGCCTACGCCATGACCAAGGCGCACGACCCCAAGGTCGGACTGTGGATGCTGCTGGCCTTCCTGGGCGCCCTGGTCGTCGGCCTCGTCATCGGCCTCCTGCTGGACAACTGGATCACGTGGCTGCTCATCGCGATCCCGTTCGGTGTGCTCGCCGCCGTCGTCATCCTGAACCGGAAGGCGCGCCGCGCCGGGTTCGCCCAGCTCGAGGGCCGCCCCGGCGCCGCCGGCGCCGCGCTCTCCACGCTGGGCCGCGGCTGGATCGTGTCCGAGCAGCCGGCCGCCGTGAACCCGAAGACCCAGGACCTCGTCTACCGCGCCGTGGGCCGGCCGGGCGTCGTGCTGGTGACGGAGGGCCCCTCCCCCCGCGTCGCCGCGCTGGTGGTCAAGGAGGAGAAGGCCATGCGCCGCTTCCTGCCCGGCGTGCCCGTCACCGTGGTGGAGTCCGGCAACGGCCAGGGCCAGGTCCCGCTGCACGAGCTGCCCGGCACGCTCAAGGGCATGAAGAAGGCCCTCACGGCGCAGGAGGTCCAGGCCGTGGACAAGCGTCTGACCGCGCTCAACACCAACCGGCTGCCCATCCCCAAGGGCGTCGACCCGAACAAGGTGCGCCCGAGCCGGCGCGCCATGCGCGGCCGCTGAGCGCCGACGCACCCGCGCGAAAGGGGGGCGCCCCGCCGAGGATTCGGCGGGGCGCCCCCCTTTCGTCGTGTCCGGCCTCGCGTCGAGTCGGATCCGGCGTCGTCCGGCGCGGGCCGGTGCGCTCACATGCGGATCTCGACGGTGCCGGCGACCTTGTCGTGCATGCCGCGGCCGTCCGGGCCGACGACGACGGCCGGCAGCACGAGGCACAGCAGCGCCGTGCGCACCACCACGCGGTGCACGGGGGCGGTCCGGCCGCCGAGGCGCACCACCTGGGTGCGGCACACGGCCTTGCCCACGGTGGTGGCCAGCAGGGTGATGCCCAGGATGTGCATGGTGGCGAAGACCATCAGGGTGGCGATCGCGTCGGAGTCGAAGAGCAGCCAGGACACGCCCAGGGCCAGGAACCAGTCGATCACGAGGGCGACGGCGCGGCGGGCCGCAGTGGCCATCGAGGTCGGGCCGTGCTCGGGCAGGCCCAGCAGGTCCCCCGGCCAGCGGCCGCCGGCCAGGCCGCCGCCCGGACCGTCCACCCAGCCGGCGAGGTCGCGCCGGGTGATCAGCGGCTCGTCGCGGCGGGTCGGTTCGGGCTCTTGCGCGGGGTCGGGTGCTCTGCGTGCCACCGGCCCAGCCTACCGGCGCGGAACCGCGAGGCTCGCCGTGGGGCGTCACCGACGCCCACGGAGGCCGCCGGGCAAGTAGGGTGATGACACCCGCCACGCCAGCGCCGCCGTGCCGGACATGCCACCATCGTCACGACCACAGGAGCGCACCATGTTCACCTCCCCCGCGGACGTCCTCGCGTACATCAAGGATGAGGGGATCGAGTTCGTCGACGTCCGCTTCACCGACCTCCCCGGCATGCAGCACCACTTCAACGTGCCCGCCTCGAGCGTCGACGAGGACTTCTTCGTCACGGGCCAGCTCTTCGACGGCTCCTCGATCCGGGGCTTCGCCGGCATCGCCGAGTCCGACATGCAGCTCATCCCGGACGTCGCGACGGCCTTCGTGGACCCCTTCCGGGTCCGCAAGACCCTCACGATGAACTTCTCCATCGTGAACCCCCGCACCGGCGAGCCCTACCTGCGCGACCCGCGCGGCGTGGCCCAGCGCGCGGAGGCCTACCTGAGCTCCTCCGGCATCGCCGACACGGCGTTCTTCGCCCCCGAGGCCGAGTTCTTCATCTTCGAGGACGTCCGCTACGAGTCCTCCCCCCGCGGCTCGTTCTACGCCGTGGACTCGGACGAGGCCTGGTGGAACGCCTCCCGCGAGGACGAGGGCGGCAACCTGAGCCACAAGACCGGCCTCAAGGGCGGCTACTTCCCCGTCTCCCCCACGGACAAGCAGGCCGACCTGCGCGACGAGATCTGCTCGGTCCTGGCCGAGGTCGGCCTCGAGGTAGAGCGCTCCCACCACGAGGTGGGCGCCGCGGGCCAGGCGGAGATCAACTACCGCTTCAACACGCTGACCCACTCGGCGGACGACCTGCAGAAGTTCAAGTACGTCGTCAAGAACGTCGCCAACATGTTCGGCAAGTCCGCGACCTTCATGCCCAAGCCCGTCTTCGGCGACAACGGCTCCGGCATGCACTGCCACCAGTCCCTGTGGAACGGCGGCGAGCCGCTGTTCTTCGACGAGAAGGGCTACGCGAACCTCTCGGACACCGCCCGCTGGTACATCGGCGGCCTGCTGAAGCACGCCTCCGCGGTCCTGGCCTTCACCAACCCCACGGTGAACTCCTACCGCCGCCTGGTGCCGGGCTTCGAGGCCCCCGTGAACATGGTTTACTCGCAGGGCAACCGCTCGGCGGGCATCCGCATCCCGATCACCGGCTCCAACCCGAAGGCCAAGCGCATCGAGTTCCGCGCCCCGGACGCCTCGGGCAACCCGTACCTCGCGTTCGCCGCGCAGCTGATGGCCGGCCTGGACGGCATCCGCAACCGCATCGAGCCGGCCGAGCCGATCGACAAGGACCTCTACGAGCTGCCGGCCGAGGAGGCCGCCGACATCCAGAAGGCACCCGCCACCCTGGACGAGGCCCTGAACGCCCTCGAGGAGGACCACGAGTTCCTCCTGGCCGGCGACGTGTTCACCGAGGAGCTGATCGAGACCTGGATCGCGTACAAGCGCGAGATGGAGATCGCCCCGCTGGCCCTGCGCCCGAACCCCTACGAGTTCGAGCTGTACTACTCGGTCTGATCCGCCCGCCGCGGCCCCGACGACGGCCGTTCGTCTCCCACGCCGGAGGCGGGCGGCCGTCGTCGTGCCCGGCCGCGGAATAGTCCGGGGCCGGTGGGCGCTGGATCTGTGGAGACCTCCGCCCGGCCGGGCGGCCCGCAGACCAGGAGCACCATGACCGAGCACACCGCCCCCACCCCCCTGCCGCTGTCCCTGCTGGACCTCGCCCTCGTCCGCGACGGCGCCCCGATGGGCGAAGCCTTCGCCGAATCCGTGGAGCAGGCCCGCGTCGCCGAGGCCGCCGGCTTCCGGCGCGTCTGGTACGCGGAGCACCACAACATGCCCTCCATCGCCTCCTCCGCCACGGCCGTACTCATCGCGCACGTGGCCGCGCACACCGACTCGATCCGCCTCGGCTCCGGCGGCGTCATGCTGCCCAACCACTCGCCGCTGGTGATCGCCGAGCAGTTCGGCACCCTGGCCGAGCTGCACCCCGGCCGCATCGACCTGGGCCTGGGTCGCGCCCCCGGCACCGACCAGCGGACGCTGCAGGCGCTGCGCCGGGATCCGTCGGCGGCCGAGCGCTTCCCGCAGGACGTGCTCGAGCTGCAGGGCTACCTCACCGGCCAGAGCCTGATCCCCGGCATCGACGCCTACCCCGGCAAGGGCACCAACGTGCCGCTGTACATCCTCGGCTCCTCGGCGTTCGGCGCCCAGCTGGCCGCGCAGCTCGGCCTGGGCTACGCGTTCGCGAGCCACTTCGCACCGCAGATGCTCGAGCATGCGGCGCGCCTGTACCGGGAGCACTTCGAGCCCTCCGAGGCCCTCGCGGAGCCGCACTTCATCGCGGCGGCCAACGTGATCGCCGCGGACACCGAGGAGGTGGCCGAGCGGGAGTGGCAGGCCGCGCAGCGGGCGCGCATCCGGATGATGCTCGGCCGGGGCCGCACCCTCACCGACGACGAGGTCGAGATGCTGCTGCACTCCCCCGCCGGTCAGCAGGTGCTCGGGATGCTCGAGTGCACGGCCGTGGGCACCGGCCCGACGACGGCGGCGTGGCTGCACGACTTCGCGGCGCGGGTCCAGGCGGACGAGCTGATCATCACGACGGCGGCCCAGGACGCCGGCGTGCGGCGACGCACCCTGGAGCTGCTCGGGGAGCACGTCGTGCGCGCCTGAGCCGGCGCTCGCGACACCGGAGCACGGCCGGCCCGCCACCCCGTCGAGGTGGCGGGCCGGCGTCGTTCAGAGCCCGTAGAACCGGGTCTCGAACACCTGACGGGCCAGGCGGGTCACCCGCAGGTAGCGCTCCTCGAGCTCCCCGCCGGTCGTGCCCACCCCGCTGAGGCGGGCCACGGCCTCGAGGTCGCGCATGTTCGTGGGCAGCACGTCGGAGACCTTGCCCGTCCACAGCAGCAGGGCGGCGCGGATCCGGGTGGCCAACAGCCAGGCCTCCTCGAGGACGGCGACCTCGGACTCGGGCAGCAGGTCGTGCCGGGCGATCGCCCGCAGCGCCGGCAGCGTGCCGGTCACGCGCAGGTCCTCGATCTGACCGGCGTGCTTGAGCTGCATTGACTGCACGAGCCACTCGACGTCCGAGAGCCCCCCGCGCCCGAGCTTGACATGGCGCGCCGGATCCGCCCCGCGGGGCAGCCGCTCGGCCTCCACGCGGGCCTTGATCCGGCGGATCTCCCGGGCATCGGCGGCCGAGAGGTCCTGCGCGTAGCGGACGCCGTCGGCCCAGCGGCGGAAGTCGGTGGCCAGGTCGTCGTCGCCGGCCAGGGGGCGGGCGCGCAGCAGCGCCTGCCGCTCCCACACCTCGGCCCAGCGACCGTAGTACTCCCGGTACGAGTCCAGGGTGCGCACCAGGGGCCCCTGGCGTCCCTCGGGGCGCAGGTCGGCGTCCACCTCGAGCCGCCGCTCCCCGGGCAGCGGCGGCGCGACGGGCTTCTGCAGGAGGGCCATGAGCGTGCGGACGACCTCCTCGGCCTGCTCGCGCGCCCGCCCCTCGTCGACGCCGGGGCGTGGCCGGTGCACGAACAGGGCGTCGAGGTCCGAGCCGTAGGTGATCTCCCGGCCGCCCTGGCGGCCCATGGCCACCACGAGCACGTCGGTGAGCGGGTCGGCGTCCCCGACGACGGCGCGCGAGGCCACGCGCAGGGCGCCGACGACGGTGATCTGGTCGATGTCCGACAGGGCCCCGGTGACGGCCTCGAGGTCCAGCAGCCCCGAGATGTCCGCCAGGGCCACGCGCAGGGTCTCGCTGCGGCGCACCTGCCGCACGTGGCGGACGGCGGCCGGGGCCTCCTGCGCGGCCACGCGGCGGTCGAGCCGCGCGTCGACCTGGCGCCAGAGCTGGATGGCGCCCCGGGGGTCGAGCTCCCGGTCGTCCCCCACCCAGGCCACGGCCTCGGGCGAGTGCTCGAGCAGGTCCCCCACGAACCGGGAGCCGGACAGGACCAGGCACAGCCGCCGGGCGGCGTCCGAGGAGTCGCGGAGCATCCGCAGATACCAGGCCGTGCCGCCGAGCGACTCGGAGAGCCGGCGGAAGGCGAGCAGGCCGCCGTCGGGGTCGGCGCCCCGCGCGAACCACCCGAGCATGGCCGGCAGCAGCTGCCGCTGGACCGCGGCCCGGCGCGAGACGCCCTGCGTGAGGGCCTCGATGTGCCGCAGGGCGCCCTGCGGGTCGCGGTAGCCCAGCGCCGCCAGGCGGTCGCGGACGGCCTCCGCGGACAGCCGCACGTCCTCGGCGGACAGGGCGGCCGTCGTCGACAGCAGCGGCCGGTAGAACACGGTCTCGTGGAGACCGCGCACGGCGCGGCGCACGCGCGTGAACTCGGCCTGGAGGTCCTCGCCGGTGGCGGGGCCCCGGTCGGCGGCGCCGCGCATCGACCGGGCGACGACGCGGCGGGCCTCCTCCTTGACCGGCATCAGGTGGGTGCGCCGCAGGTGCACGAGCTGGATGCGGTGCTCGAGGGTGCGCAGCCACCGGTAGTGCTCGTCGAACGCCCGCGCGTCTCGCGTGGTGACGTAGGAGGCGGCGTGCAGCGCCCGCACCGCGTCGAGCGTGCCGCGCACCCGCAGCGACTCGTCCGCACGGCCGTGCACGAGCTGGAGCAGCTGGGCCGTGAACTCGACGTCGCGCAGACCGCCGGGCCCGAGCTTGATCTCCCGCTCGCGCTCCGCGGGGGCGAGGGTGTCCAGGACCCGGGCGCGCATGGCCCGGACGGACTCGACGAACCCGTCGCGCGCGGAGGACTCCCACACCCGGGGCCAGATCTCCGCGATGTAGCGCTCGCCGAGCTGTGGCGAGCCCGCGATCGGGCGGGCCTTGAGCAGGGCCTGGAACTCCCAGCCGTGGGCCCAGCGGCGGTAGTACTCGGCGTGGGACTCCACGGTGCGGCTCAGGGCGCCGTCCTTGCCCTCGGGACGCAGGTTGGCGTCGACTTCCCACAGTCCCGGCTCGGGGGCCGCACCCTGGATCACGCGGCCGATGCCCGCGGCCAGCTCGGCCGCGAGCGCGGCGGCGCGCGGCCCGTCCGGGACCTGGGCGTCGGGGTCCGCGCCGTCCGCGGCCTCGCGGACGGCGTGGGCGAACACGACGTCCACGTCTGAGACGTAGTTGAGTTCGCCGGCGCCGCACTTGCCCATGCCGATCACGGCGAGGTCCACGCGGTCCACCACGGGGCCCTCCCGCTCGGTGAGGACGGCCCGTGAGACGGCGAGCGCCGCGTCCACGGTGGCGCCGGCCAGGTCCGCGAGCCAGCGGCCCACCGAGGGCATGGCCGCCGTGGGCTCGGCGGAGTCGAGGTCGCGCAGGGCGATCGCGGCCAGCTGGCGGCGGTAGGCGCGGCGCAAGGCGACGGCGGCGTCCTTGCCGGTGACGGCCGCGAGGGGGCGGTCGGCATCCGGGTCGGCGCCCACCGAGTCCAGGAGCAGGCGGCGCAGGGCGGCGGACGCATCACCCCAGGGCTCGCCGGCGGTCGGGTCGGGCTGGGCGAGGGCGGGCGCGGTGGCGGCGGCCGCGTCCGGGTCGAGGACGAGGTCCAGGTGCTCGGGACGGCGGATGAGGAACTCGCCGAGGGCCTCGGAGGCGCCGAGCAGCCGCAGCAGGCGGGCCGTCGTCTCGGGGTCCCGGAGGGCGTGGTGGACGCGGGGCTCGCGCTCGGCCAGGCGCACCCACAGCAGCAGGGCCCGGTCGGGATCGGCGGCGTGGCCGAGGAGCTCGACGAGGGGACGCACGTCCACGCCCTCGAACTCGGGCGAGGTGAGCAGCGTCTGCACGCGGCCGGCGTCGGCGACGCCGGCGTGCGCGAGGGTGCGGCGGTCCGGGGCGTCGGCGGTCGCCGCGTCGGGCAGGGCGGACACGGCCGGCGCCTCAGAGGCCGGAGAGGTAGCGCCGCAGCTCGTACGGCGTGACCTCCACCCGGTAGTCGTCCCACTCCTGGCGCTTGTTGCGCAGCAGGGCGTCGAAGACGTGCTCGCCCAGAACGGAGGCGACGAACTCGGACTCCTCGGCGGCGCGCAGGGCGTCGTGCAGGGTGCCGGGCAGGGGGACGTGGCCGAGCACGCGCCGCTCGTGGGTGGTGAGCGCGCTGACGTCCTCGGCGGCGGACTCGGGCAGCTCGTAGCCCTCCTCGATGCCCTTCAGGCCGGCGGCCAGCAGCAGCGCGTAGGCCAGGTACGGGTTGGCCGAGGCGTCGATGCCGCGGTACTCGATGCGGGCGGAGCCGGCCTTGTCCGGCTTGTACAGGGGCACGCGCACGAGCGCGGAACGGTTGTTGTGGCCCCAGGAGACGTACGAGGGCGCCTCGCCGCCGCCCCACAGGCGCTTGTAGGAGTTCACGAACTGGTGGGTGACGGCGCTGATCTCCACGGAGTGGCGCAGCAGGCCCGCGATGAACCGGCGGCCCGTCACGGAGAGCCGGAACTCGTCCGCGGGGTCGTAGAAGGCGTTGGAGTCGCCCTCGAAGAGGGAGATGTGGGTGTGCATGCCCGAGCCGGGGTGCTCGGAGAACGGCTTGGGCATGAACGTGGCGTACGTGCCCTGGGCGGCGGCGACCTCCTTGACGACGGTCCGGAACGTCATCACGTTGTCCGCCGTCGTGAGCGCGTCCGCCGCGCGCAGGTCGATCTCGTTCTGGCCGGGGCCGTTCTCGTGGTGGCTGAACTCGACGGAGATGCCCATGCCCTCGAGGAGGCTGACGGCGTCGCGGCGGAAGTCGGCCGCGTCGGAGCCGGGCACGTTGTCGAAGTAGCCCGCGCGGTCCACGGGCACCGGCTCCCCGTCCGGGCCGGGCTGGTCCGACTGCAGGAGGTAGAACTCGATCTCCGGGTGGGTGAAGCACGTGAAGCCCCGATCGGCGGCCCGGTCCAGCACGCGGCGCAGCACGTGCCGCGGGTCGGCGGGGGCGGGCCGGCCGTCCGGGGTGAGCACGTCGCAGAACATCCGGGAGCTCTGTCCCTGGTCGCCGCGCCAGGGCAGGATCTGGAAGGTCGAGGGATCGGGCTGCAGCAGCATGTCCGACTCGGAGATGCGGGTGTATCCGTCGATCGAGGAGCCGTCGAAGCCCAGGCCCTCCGTGAAGGCGTTCTCCACCTCGGCCGGAGACAGGGCCACCGACTTCAGGGTGCCGATCACGTCCGTGAACCAGAGCCGGACGAACTTGACGTCCCGGTCCTCGATGGTGCGGAGCACGTAGTCCTGCTGTCGATCCATGCCGCCACTCTAGACGCGCCGCGTAGACTCCGGCCCATGTCTGCTCCCCAGTCCCCCCGGCAGCCTGACGA
>NZ_JASDCZ010000073.1:0-11407 GCF_030407635.1 Micrococcus sp. APC 4021 | reverse complement strand
GGAGGGCATGATCTCCATGTTCCCCCACGGCACGAGGCCCCGGCCCGCTCGTGAAGAGCGGACCGGGGCCTCGGGTGCGCGTCGCGTGCGCGACGGGCTCAGAAGCGGATGATCACTTCTTGGCCTTGGCGGCCACGACCTGCAGCTGGACGGTCGCGATGACGTCCTCGTGCAGGCGGACCTGGGCCTCGTGGTTGCCCACGGACTTGATGTGCGCCGGCAGGGTGATCGAGCGCTTGTCCACGGAGCCGAGGCCGGCGGCCTCGATCGCCTCGGCGACGTCGGCGGTCTGGACGGCGCCGAACAGGCGACCCTCCGCACCGGCGGTGCGCTCGAGCTTCACGGTGGCGGACTGGAGCTGCGCGGCCTGGGCCTGCGCGTCCTCCAGGTTCGCCACGGCGCGGGCCGCGCGGGCCTTCTGCAGGGACTCGACCTGCTTCTCCCCGCCCTTGGTCCACACGGTGGCGAAACCGCGCGGGAGCAGGTAGTTGCGGGCGTACCCGTTCTTGACCTCGACCACGTCACCGGAGGTGCCGAGACCGGCCACTTCCTGGGTCAGGATGAGCTTTGCCATCTGGGTGTTCCTTCCTTCGCTCGCTCGATCAGCCGCGGCCGGCGCCGGCGTAGGGCAGCAGGGCCACCTCGCGGGCGTTCTTGACGGCCTGGGCGATCTTGCGCTGCTCCTGGACGGTCACGCCGGTCACGCGACGGGCACGGATCTTCCCGCGGTCGGAGATGAACTTGCGCAGCAGGGCCACGTCCTTGTAGTCGATCTCGGTGATCTTGGCGGCCTTGAGCGGGTTGGACTTCGGTTTGGGCTTGCGGAGTTCAGCCTTCGCCATCGTGGTGCTCCTTCAGAGTTCTCTGGAGCCCGCAGAACGGTTCTGCGGGATGGGATCACGCGGCGTCCCGTGCCGGGCACGGGGCCGTGTGCAGTGCGGCCCGGCGGTGCCGGGTCGCGGGTGGGATGGGCCGCCGGGGCGGCCCTCCGGGCGAGGTGCGCCCGGACGGAGAGGTCCGTGGTGTTCCGTGTCCGTCGCGGCCGTGGGGGCCGCGCCCGGTCAGCGCAGGATCAGAACGGGGGCTCGTTGGAGGACGGGGTGTCCCATCCGCCGCCACCGCCGCCGGACCAGGGGTCCTGCGGTGCGGCCTGGCCGCCGCCCTGCTGCTGGCCGCCCCAGCCGCCGCCCTGCTGGGCGCCGCCGAAGCCGCCGTCGTTGTTCCCCCCGAAGCCGCCGCCGGCCGGGGCGCCGCCGAAGCCGCCCCCCTGCTGGCCGCCGCCGAAGCCACCGCCGCCGCCACCGCCGCGCTGGGCGCGGGTGACCTTGGCCGTGGCGAACCGCAGCGCCGGGCCGACCTCGTCCACGTCCAGCTCCCAGCTGGTGCGACGGTTGCCGTCCCGGTCGTCGTAGGAGCGCGCCCTGAGGCGGCCCTGCACGATCACGCGCATGCCCTTGGTCAGCGACTCCGCCACGTTCTCCGCGGCCTCGCGCCAGACCGAGCAGCGCAGGAACAGCGCCTCGCCGTCCTTCCACTCGTTGGTCTGGCGGTCGAACGTGCGGGGCGTGGACGCGACGGTGAAGTTCGCGACGGCCGCGCCGTTCGGGGTGAAGCGCAGCTCCGGGTCGGCGGTGAGGTTGCCGACCACGGTGATGACGGTCTCGCCTGCCATGGTCACTCCTGTCTTCGGGGGTTCTGCCGGTCAGTGACCGGATCCGGGGATCCGGGACTGCTCAGCGGGGTTCCGGTGGGGGCGTCGGGGACTGATCCGATGCTCTCAGACCCTCCGGACACGGTACGAGGATCACTCAGCGGTGATCTTCTGCTCCTCCGGACGGATGATCTTGGTGCGCAGGATCGTCTCGTTGAGGTTCAGCAGACGGTCCAGCTCCTGGGTGGCGGCCGGCTCCGACTGGAAGTTGACGACCACGTAGATGGCCTCGGACTTCTTCTGGATCTCGTAGGCGGTCTTGCGGCGACCCCACACGTCGATGTTGTCGACGGTGCCGCCGGCGTTCGTGACGACCTCGAGGTACTTCTTCAGGGTCGGCTCCACGGTGCGCTCGTCGACCTCAGGGTCGATCAGCACCATCAGCTCATAAGCACGCATGCGAACCCACCTCCTCTGGGCTTGCGGCCGCGGTCTCTCCGCGGCAGGAGGTTCTGTGCTCGTCGTCCGTGTGATGCTCCGCGCTCTTCGGCGGCACACAGACAACCTGATGCATCCTAGCAGTTCGACGAAGGGGCGCTGGCGGGGCGCTGGCGCCGCGTCCACGCGCGCGGGTGCCTCCCGCGCCGACGCCTCCCGCGCGTCGAGTCCGCGAGCCAGATGATTCAGTCGTTTTCCGGCCGCTTCTACGACCGAAATCTCTGGCTCACGCCCGTCCAGGAGCAGAAATCTCTGGCTCGCGCCCCCCACGCGCAGCCTCACACCCCGCGGAAGAACTCCCGCACGGCCGCCGTCAGGTGCTCCACGTCCCGCACGCCGCACATCTCGCGCGCCGAGTGCATGGACAGCAGGCCCAGGCCCACGTCCACGGTCCGGATGCCCAGGCGGGTCGCCGAGATCGGGCCGATGGTGGAGCCGCAGGGGACGTCGTTGTGGGAGACGAACTCCTGGAACGGCACCCCCGCCACGCCGCACCAGCGGGCGAACGCGGCCTCTCCCCCCGCGTCGGTGGCGTAGCGCTGGTTGGCGTTGATCTTCAGCAGCGGGCCGTGGTTCACGCGCGGGTGGTTCACGGGATCGTGCCGCTCGGCGTAGTTCGGGTGCACCAGGTGGCCGGCGTCCGCGGACAGCAGCCAGGACCCCGCGATCGCCCGCGCCCGGCCCTGCCCGGCCACGCCGAGCGCCTCGAGCACGCGCCCCATGATCTCCTCGAGCAGCGGACCGGCCGCCCCGGACCGCGACGCCGACCCCAGCTCCTCGTGGTCGAAGGCGGCGAGCAGCGGGATCACCGGGGCGCCGGCCGCCTCACCGGCCACCCCGCCCGCGACGGTCCCCTCGTACGCGATCGCCCCCTCGGCGCCGCCGTGCTCGCGCGCCAGCTCCTCGAGCGCCACGAGGCCCGCGTGCACCGAGCTCAGGTTGTCCAGCCGGCCCGACGCGAAGAACTCGCCCGCCAGCCCGAAGAGTCCGGGCGCCTGGGCGTCGGCCACCACGACGTCGTGCCCGCGCACCGCGGCCGGGTCCACGCCGGCGGCGGCCGCGAGCGCGGTCAGCACGTCACCGGGCACGCGGGCGGCCAGACCGTCGGCCTCCGCCTCACCGGTGCCCTCGCCGCGCGGGGCGAGCGCCCCCACGACGGGGTTCGTGTGCCGCTGCCGCTTCAGCGTCAGCCCCTCGTTGACCTCGCGGTCCAGATGGATGGCCAGCTGCGGGATGCGCCCCACGGGCCCGGTCGCGGCGAGCACCTGCGTGCCGTCGTCGAGGGCGAGACGCCCGGCGAACCGCAGCTCGCGGTCCAGCCACGAGTTCAGCAGCGGGCCGCCGTACACCTCGACGCCGGCCTGCACCCAGCCGTCGGCCGTCACGGTGGCCGGGTTCGGCTTGAGCTTGAACCCCGGCGAGTCCGTGTGCGCGCCGAGCACGCGGAACACCGGCACGACGCCGGCGCTCGGCCCCGCCTCGTCCGGCCCGGCCGCGCGCGCCTCGGCGCCCTCGTCCCGGCCCAGGGCCCCGGCGCCCGTCGGCACGATCCAGGCCACCGCCGCGCCGTCGCGCACCACCACGTAGCCGCCCGGGGCCGACGGGAAGTCGACCGCCTCGTCCAGGCGGGTGAAGCCGACGGCCTCCAGGCGGCGTGCGACCTCCTCCGCGGCGTGGTAGCTGGAGGGCGAGGCGGTCACGAAATCGGCCAGGTCCCGCAGGTGGGCGGGCAGCTCGGCGGCGGTGTCACGGGTCACGGGGGTCATGCCCCGACCGTACCGCGCCCCACCACCCCGTCCGGCTACCCTGGCCCGAAAGCGGGCCCGCCGCATCGCCCGCCCGTCAGCGCAGGAGGAGCCCGCCGTGGACATCATGATCGCCGTCGCCGTGGGGGTCTTCCTCCTGGTGGCGTGGACCGTGGGCGGCTGGGCCATCGTGCGGATGGGCTTCACCCGGGACGGGGACGCGGCCCGCACCCCCGCCCACGACGACGGCGCCGCGCGTCCGGCGCACCGTGGCCCGGCCGCGGACCCGGCCACCGACCCCCACGTGATCTGGCGCGAGCAGATGAAGGCGGCCACGGCCGCCTCCGGGGCGCAGTGCGTCTGTCCGCCGCCGCCCCGCGAGGACGGCGCCGCCGAGGCGGGGACGAGCGCGCCGCCGTCGTCCCCGGACTGCCCGATCCACCGCTGGGACTACGCCTGAACCGCGGCCGGCCGGTCTGAGCGCCCCCGGGCCGGGCCGGCGTACGCGCCGGCGAGCGGGTCGGTGTCCGGGTGGCCGCCGTGGTCGCGCTTCACGAGGTCTTCTGCCGGGTGCAGCATCTCCCACACGACGCGCCCGCACAGCCACAGCAGCGCGAGCATGTGGGCGAGGATCGCGGCCACGTAGACGGAGTCGTCCATGGAGTGCTGCGGCGGGGTCTCGGCCACCCCCTTGGCCAGGTACATCCACACGGCGAAGAAGTGCAGCGCCTCCACCGTCTGCCACACCCAGAAGTCCCGCCAGCGCGGCAGGGCGAGCGCCAGGAGCGGGATCAGCCAGACCACGAACTGCGGTGAGTACACCTTGTTGGTGAGCACGAACGCCGCCACCACCAGGAACGTCAGCTGGGCCAGCCGCGGGGTGTGCCGCACCCGCACGCCGAGCACGAAGATCCCGAGGCAGCACACCGCGAAGGTGCCGTAGGCCAGCAGGGTCAGGGAGTCCTCCGGCACGAACGCCCACCCGGCCTGCGCGGCGGTCACGTCCCACGCGTGCCACACGCTGGACAGGCCCGGCCCGCGCTCGCCGGAGAAGGTGAAGAACACGGACCACGCCTGGAAGTTCACGACCATGAGCGGCACGTTGACCGCCGCCCACGCCGCCACCGTGCCCCCGGCCGCGAGCAGGAACGGCCGCCACCGCCGCGAGCGCACCGCCAGGATCAGCAGCGGCCCCAGGATCAGCAGCGGATACAGCTTCATGGCCGCGCCGAGGCCGAACAGCACCCCCGCCGTCAGGGACCGGCCGCGCGACCACGCGTACATGCCGCACGCCAGCAGGGCCACGGCCCACAGGTCCCAGTTGATGGTGCCGGCCAGCACGATCCCCGGGGCCACGGCCACCATGAGCCCGTCCATCCACCGACGCCCCGCCATCCGGACGGTCAGCACCGCGACGACGGCCCACAGCACCACCACGAACCCGAGGTTCACGAGCCAGAACACCACCGTGCCCTGCTCCGGCGAGAACGGCAGCGCCTGCGTGATCCAGGCCGCCACCGAGCCCACGACGGACATCAGCACGGGGTACTCGAACGTGGAGCCCGCCCGGAACGGCGCCCACGGGTCCGCCGCGAACCCGCGCCCGCCGTAGAGCGCGGCCCAGTCCGAATAGCAGCCCGCGTAGTAGACGTCCGGGGCGCCCCAGCCGTGCAGCAGGCACGGCGACTTCTGCAGCACGGCCACGACGGCGGCCAGAGCCACCAGCAGCCCCGTCAGCGCCACGGGCCCGGCCCAGGAGCCGGTCCCCCGTCCGGGGCCGTTCGCCGCGAGGCCGCCGGCGAGCTGGAAGCGGCCGCCGCGCTCGCCGGGGGCGGGCAGGGCCCCGGACGGTGCGCTGTCAGCGGAACGCCCGGCGGGGGCACCCGGGGCGGTCACGGCGTCGCTCGGGGTGCCGTCCGCGGCGTGAGTAGGCGGCTCGCTGGGGGTCGCGGCATGCGCGGGGGCCGGTCTCATGCCCCCATCCTAGGAAGCCGCCCGGACACCGGACGGGCGGGGCCGCCGTCGTCGGTCGTAGACTGGCGGGGTTGATCCCCGGGTGAGCGCCCCGCCGAACGGTGTGGGCCCCCTGCGCGCGCTCCGCGTGCCCGCACCCGTTCCGGACAGTCGAGGAGAGAACCAGACCGTGGCCACCAACCCCATCCGCGTCGCCATCGCCGGCGTGGGCAACTGCGCAACATCCCTCATCCAGGGTGTGGAGTACTACCGCGAGGCGAAGGCCACGGACACGGTCCCGGGCCTGATGCACGTGCAGTTCGGCGACTACCACGTGTCGGACCTCGAGTTCGTGGCCGCGTTCGACGTGGACGCGAAGAAGGTCGGCCTGGACCTGTCCGAGGCCATCACCGCCTCCGAGAACAACACCATCAAGATCGCGGACGTGCCCCACGCGGACGTCACCGTCCAGCGCGGCCCCACCCTGGACGGCCTCGGCAAGTACTACGCCGAGACCATCGAGGAGTCGGAGGCCGAGCCCGTGGACGTGGCCCAGGCCCTCCGCGACGCGGAGGTGGACGTGCTGGTCTGCTACCTGCCCGTCGGCTCGCAGCGGGCCACCGAGCACTACGCCCAGGCCGCGATCGACGCCGGCGTCGCGTTCGTGAACGCCCTGCCCGTGTTCATCGCCGGCACCCCGGAGTGGGCCGAGAAGTTCACCGCCGCGGGCGTGCCGATCGTGGGCGACGACATCAAGTCCCAGATCGGCGCCACCATCACCCACCGCGTGATGGCCAAGCTGTTCGAGGACCGCGGCGTCACCCTGGACCGCACCTACCAGCTCAACGTGGGCGGCAACATGGACTTCAAGAACATGCTCGAGCGTGAGCGCCTGGAGTCCAAGAAGATCTCCAAGACGCAGGCCGTCACCTCCAACACCTCCGCGCAGCTGGGCGAGAAGGACGTGCACATCGGCCCGTCCGACTACGTGGCCTGGCTCGACGACCGCAAGTGGGCGTTCGTGCGCCTCGAGGGCCGCAACTTCGGCGACGCCCCCGTCTCGCTCGAGTACAAGCTCGAGGTGTGGGACTCCCCCAACTCGGCCGGCGTGATCATCGACGCCGTGCGCGCCGCGAAGATCGCCCTGGACCGCGGCATCGGCGGCCCGATCCTCTCGGCCTCGTCCTACTTCATGAAGTCCCCGCCCGTGCAGCACAACGACGACGCGGCGCACGAGCTCGTGGAGGCCTTCATCCGCGGCGACATCGAGCGCTGACCCGCCCGGTCCCCGCGCCCCCACGACGACGCCGGCCCGTCACCTTCCCGGTGGAGGTGACGGGCCGGCGTCGTCGTGGGGGCGCGTGCCGCCCCGGCCACCGCGCTCAGCGCCGCGCGCCGAGCCGGTCCTCGATGGTGAGCCGGACGAGCTGGGCGTACATGGCCTGGCCGTCGGCGCGGGGGTGCACGCCGTCGGCGGAGAAGTCCGTGACGTGCTGCTTCGCCGCGGCGTCCCAGTCCGCCAGGACGATCCGGTCCGGGTGGGCCTTGGCCTGCGCCTCCATCTGCACCTGCACGTCCGCGATCCAGTCCATCGGGCCGTGCGGCACCACGAGCACGAGCAGCCGGTCCTCGCCGACGGCCGCCAGGATCTTCTCCCAGTCGCCCCGGTGGGTGGTGCCGTTGGCGCCCAGGGCCACCACGACGACGTCGCTCAGCTGGCCGTCCGCCTTGAGCTTCTCGATCTCGTCCGCGGCGTCCCAGATCTGGTAGCCCACCTCCGCCTCGAGCAGCATCCCCGGCAGCTGCTCCAGGAGCGTGGGCGCGGCCGAGAGCGAGACGGAGTCGCCGATCAGGGTGACGTCCGGGCCGAGCTCGGACGGCGGCAGGGCCGCGGTGAGCTGCTCCTTGGAGTACGTGGGGCGCGTGACGGCCGGGTCGCCGAGCCCGAGCCCGGACGGCTCGGCGGACGACCCGGGCGAGGGCGTCGCACCGGCGGAGCCCTCCGCGTCCCCGGGGGCGGCCGAGCCGGGCGAGGCCGAGGCCGATGCCTCGGCCCGCTTCGACTGCTCCGCCGCCCGGGACTCGCGGGCCGCCTGCTGGGCCGCCTGGGCGGCCTTGAGGGACTCCTCCGCCTGGGCGATGTCCTGCTCGAGCTGGGTCTGCGCGGGCGAGTGCACCACGGCGGCCACGGCCGCCGCGGGGACGGCCACGAGCCCCAGCGCCGTGGCGGCGGCCGCGAGCCGGCCGATCGGCCCGGCCCCGCCCGTGAACGCCCGCCGAGCGGCTGCGCCCCAGCGACCGAAGGCACCCCTGAACCCCTCGTGGAGGATGGGCTCCTCGATCAGCCGGGTGCTCAGGTCGGCGATCAGGGCGGTCAGCAGCAGGATCGCGCCGGCGGCCACGGGCTCGACCCACCCGGGGGCGTCCACGGGCACCATCACGCGCATGATCACGAGCAGCGGCCAGTGCCACAGGTACGCGGCGTAGGAGCGGCGCCCCCACCAGCGCAGGAACCCGTTGCCCAGCGCGCGAGAGAGCGAGTCGCGCCGGTCGCCCTGCACCACGTGCCAGACGATGAACGCGACGACGGCGGACAGGCCCGCCAGCACTCCGCGGTACGTGCTCGCGTGGCCGCCGTCGACCAGGGCGAAGCCCGCCGCGAGCACCGCGACGGCGCCCCACGCGACAGCCACCCGCGTGGCCGAGGTCCGCGGCTCGGGGCCGCCGTGCTCGGGCCGGGGCACATGGGCCAGGCCGATCGCCACGCACGCGCCGAACAGCAGGCCGAAGGCGTGGGTGTCCGTGCCGAAGTAGAGGCGGGCCTGCTCGAACCCGTGCCACGAGCCCCAGGCCATCCACGCCGCGGAGGCCACGGCCGCGACCGCGACCGCGAGGATGCGGCGTCGGTCCGCCACCCGCCCCGAGTTCACCGTGCTGCGCGGCGGCCAGGTGAGCAGGAGCAGCCCCCAGAGGAGCAGGGGCCAGAGGATGTAGAACTGCTCCTCGATCGCCAGGGACCACAGGTGCTCGAACAGAGGCGGCGAGGCGCGGTTGAAGTAGTCCCCGCCCTCGAGGATCATCACCCAGTTGCTGGTGTAGGTCAGGGCGCCGAACCATTGGCGACCCAGGCCCGCGGGGAACTCGTCCACCGCCAGCCACGCGAGCGCGGTGGTGCCCACGAGCGCCATCAGCATGGCCGGGATGAGTCGTCGGACGCGCTTCATCCAGAAGGTGCCCAGCGCCACGCCCCGGCCCGCGTCCACACCGCGGACCAGGCCGGTGGTGATGAGGAAGCCGGAGAGCACGAAGAACATGTCCACGCCCACGAACCCGCCGCGCAGGAAGGTGGGCCAGGCGTGGAAGACGAGCACGGCGAGCACCGCGATCCCCCGCAGCCCGTCGAGGGCGGTCACCCGGCCGGGGCCGCGGCTGACCCGCGTGCCGACCTTGACGGCGGGCACGCCGTCCTGGGGCGACAGGGCATGGCGGGGCACGGGCGCGGTGCGCTGGTCGGAACTCACAGCGGTCGATCATTCCATCCCGACCTGGATGGGCCAAAGCCTCCGGCTATCCCCACCCGCCCCACCGCGTTGGGGGCGGTTTCCGGCGGTATTCCGCTCCCAAAGCACCGGTTTCCGCCCCGGAAGGGGGGGCGGGCGCCGGTCAGTGGTCGCGCAGCGCTTCGATGAGCTCGTCCTTGGTCATGGTGGAGCGGCCCTCGATGTCGAGCTCGCGGGCCCGCTTCTCGAGCTCGTCCTTGGTCCAGTCCTCGTAGGAGCCGGCCTCGCCGCCGCGCTCGGCGACCTCGTCCCGGCCGTCCCGGGCGGAGGCGTTGGCGATCCGTGCGGCCTTCTCCTCGCTCGCGCCCTCGCGGCGCAGCGCCTCGTAGACCTCGGGGTCCTTGATGCTGGAGGTGCCGGGGCCCATGGGGGCGCCGTTCTTCTCGGCCTTCTTCTCAGCCATGCGGCCAGTGTGGTCCCGGCCCGACGACGGGTGGAAGGCCCGCCGCGCCGCCTCAGTCCTGCTGGGCCTCCGGCTGCTCGGCCCACCAGCGCCGCAGCTCCGCCTCGGCCTCGGCCTGCTCGTGCGGGCCCTCGTCGAGGCGCCACTCGAGCAGGTGGTTGTACGCCCGCCCCACCACCGGGCCCGGGCGGATCCCCAGCAGCGCCATGATCTGCTGCCCGTCCAGGTCCGGCCGCACGGCGGCGAGCTCCTCGGCCTCGGCGATCTCGGCGATGCGCCGCTCGAGGTCGTCGTACGCGTGGGCCAGCCGCTCGGCCTTGCGCCGGTTGCGGGTGGTCACGTCCGAGCGGGTCAGCGCGTGCAGGCGGGGCAGCAGGTCGCCGGCGTCGTGGGCGTACCGGCGGACGGCGGAGTCGGTCCAGCCGGCGTCGCCGTAGCCGTAGAACCGCATGTGCAGCTCCACCAGACGGGCCACCGCCTTGATGGTGTCGTTGTCGAACTTCAGGGCACGCAGCCGCTTGCGGACGAGCTTGGCCCCCACGGTCTCGTGGTGCCGGAAGGTGACGGCCCCGCCCTTCTCGAAGCGGCGCGTGGCCGGCTTGCCGACGTCGTGCAGCAGCGCCGCCAGGCGCAGCACGGGGTCGGGGGTCGACGGCGCGTACTCACCCTCCAGCTCCATGGCCTGCTCCAGCACGGTCAGGGAGTGGGCGTAGACGTCCTTGTGGCGGTGGTGCTCGTCCGACTCGAGCTGCAGGGCGGGCAGCTCGGGCAGGACGTGGTCGGCCAGGCCGGTGCGCACGAGCAGGTCGAGGCCGGCGCGCGGGTGCGCCCCGCACACGAGCTTGACGAGCTCCTCGCGGACGCGTTCGGCGGAGATGATCGTGATCCGCTCGGCCATCGCGGCCATGGCCTCCTCCACCTCGGGGGCCACGGCGAAGCCGAGCTGGGAGGCGAACCGGGCGGCGCGCATCATGCGCAGCGGGTCGTCGGAGAAGGAGTCCTCGGGGGTGCCGGGGGTGCGCAGCACGCCGGCGTGCAGGTCCCGCATGCCGCCGAAGGGGTCCACGAGCTCGAGGGCGGGCAGGCGCAGGGCCATGGCGTTGACGGTGAAGTCGCGGCGCAGCAGGTCGTCCTCGAGGCTGTCGCCGAAGGCCACCTGCGGCTTGCGGCTGGCCGGGTCGTACTGCTCGGCCCGGTAGGTGGTGACCTCGAGCTGCCAGCCGGCCTTGCGGAAGCCGATGGTCCCGAACCGCCGCCCCACGTCCCACGTGGCGTCCGCCCAGCCGGCGCCCACGGCCTCGGACGCGTCCGGGTCGGCGTCCGTGGTGAAGTCCAGGTCCGGCGACGTCCGCCCCAGGAAGAGGTCGCGGACCGGGCCGCCCACCAGGGAGAGCTCGTGGCCGGCGGCCTCGAACCTCCGCCCCAGCTCCACGACGACGGCGGGCAGGGTGGCGTCCGCGGGGAAGCCGGGGGGCAGCGCGTGGGTGGCGGTGGTCAGATCCATGATGCCTACAAGGGTGCCAGACGGTCCCGGCACGGGCCCGCGCGGGCCGGGCTAGAGTTGACGGCATGACCCGCCCCGATCCCTCCGCGCACC
>NZ_JASDCZ010000072.1:0-11481 GCF_030407635.1 Micrococcus sp. APC 4021 | reverse complement strand
CTCGCCGCGGCCTACCCCGACCGGATCAACCCCTACCTGTGACCACCCCGCTTACACAGACAAGTTGACACGCCCGCGAACGGCGAGCTCAGGCTTGGTGTCCCGCGCTCGGTTCGCGACCATGATCCTCCGCGCTGCACAGCTGGAGGCCCAAGATCTTCCGTTGTTGCCTTTGTCTTCAGATCCCACTGAACTGCGTGTCGTAGCGCGTGGCCATGCGCATGAT
Organism: Micrococcus sp. APC 4021; assembly: GCF_030407635.1. Taxonomy (NCBI): domain Bacteria; kingdom Bacillati; phylum Actinomycetota; class Actinomycetes; order Micrococcales; family Micrococcaceae; genus Micrococcus; species Micrococcus sp. APC 4021. The sequence goes on along the minus strand of NZ_JASDCZ010000072.1, from coordinate 11,255 downwards.
CATCGAGTCGTAGTGAAAAGCGTCCCCCGGCTGCGGTGCGGGTCGGGAATGAACGACTTTCACAGGACTGTCATCGTTCCGAAGGTCGAGGACAGTTACGCCAATTGCATCAAAACCGATACCGATGGAACTGGAACGAGTCCGAAGAGTATTAAGGGTGTCCAACACCCGTTGACAATCACCGGGCTGCTTGTGAGAAGTGACAACGGGTTCCTGCCCGAGATGAATGCGCTCAACGTTTGCAGGGTTAGAACTTACAAACACGTCTGCGACATTAACCTGTGCGTATCCAATCGCCAAGGCTGTCTGGCTCTCACCGTGTACAGAGATGTGGGAACTGGTCAATTCATCATGAAGACGCGGAAGTGACTTGACGTGAGCAGTCATCGTGGCCTTAGCTTCTAGAGCCACCAGAACCGACCCGACAGGCGCCACAGGAATATCTGGTAGCGACGTCAGCTCGCCCATCTCTTCTCCGGAGAGGTTCATGTTGTAGCGCTGCGCGAGAGAGACCAGGGACTCGCCGCGGGCCGATGTCGCCGCTCCTCCTGGTCGGGCGATGACCAAGTCAAGCACCTTGCTCTTCTTCGTTTCGAAATCACTCAACTTCAGATTGACACCAAGGACAATCTTGCCGTCGCGGGCATGTTGCCGCATCACACTCGACGAGCGAAGCAAGTCGAAGGCGACGCCCCAACTGGCCACTTTTCCATGACGATCTGATCGAGAATGATATTGCCAGCGAATTCCATATTTGGTGGGGTCTGCCGGTTCGCTCATGGTTCGAGCCAGAATATCGGGGCCAAACACGTTCATGCCTCCAACTTGGTAATCAGCTGATCTTCAGTCAATGCCCTGTCCGCCTCAGCCACAGCCTCGCGGAATCCCGGATATCGGCCCAAGTTCCCCTGGAGAAGGCGCGAACGGAAACCCGACACCGCACGCCGGCTCAACGCCGGGGCTGACGACACGTCAACATGCTCCAGCAAGTGCTCATACGGTTCCAGAGTGGGAAATTCGCTGGCCTCCACTCGCCATCGCTTCCCGCCCATACCAGCAGCAGCGTTCGGCCACTGCCTGGATGAGCCCCAATCGACGGAGGGGCACACCACTTCGCCTGGCGCGAAGACTCGCCGAGCCACCCACTCTGCAACACGCACCGAGACTGCATTGCCAAGGAGTTTGCTCCGGGTTCCGCGCGTCCGCGCAGCGCTCAAGCCGAAGTCGAGATCAGTCCACCCGCGGGGGAACCCCTGCAATGATTCCATTTCTGCTTCCCTCGGCACCACCAAGGCGCGAGTGGCGTCCTCCGCGCCACGGACCCAAATGGCAGGAGGTGAAGCGATGCCGATCGTGGAGCCACCCTTGAGCGTCGGAATCGCGTCGGGTGCCCACCCCAATCCACCCTTACCCTCCGTCCAGTAGAATCCAAAGGCGTCGGAGGAATAATGATCATCAGGGCGTGACGCCGCCTCGTCCGCAAAAAGGACCTCCGACGGGTTGAGGTTCACCGAGGCAACAACGATTACACGACGGCGCCTCTGCGGCAGTCCCGTAAAACGAGTGTCGACGACCCGGTAAGCCCAAGAGTATCCAAGGGTCTCCATCTCCTGGACCAGGAACTCCATCGCAGCACCCTTGTCGAGGGCCAGCATGTTGGGGACGTTCTCAATGAGCAGTGTGGGAAGTCGTCGTCCAGCAGAGATGCGACGCCGAAGCAGCTCGAACAAATGCGTCACCAACCCGGACTGCTCCCCGCGAATGCCCGCAGTTCGACCTGCCTGTGAGAGATCCTGACAGGGGAACCCAGCGGAAAGTATGTCAGTTGCCTCCGGCAGGGATGCCAGCTCTCGAACGTCTGGGTGCAGCTCAGCACCGGGAAACCGATTCTTCAGAACGATTTGAGCAGGGGCCCAAGACTCACACAGAAGATCTGTCTCGACCTTTGATCCCAACGCATTGTGGAAGCCCTGCTCAATGCCACCGATACCTGCGAATAGACCCGTCAAGTGGACCATACGACGCCTACCTCTCTGCATGGCCTGGTGGGCCATGACCTACGACTCTACCCGTGTCCAGCTCGGCCCCACATGGAGCCGCGGGACGGTGAGATGCTGTCTGAGGCCATCGTCTCGCGCACCCCGGACACGTTAGGCGAAACTGCCCACGAGCGGTCCACCGCACTCAAGGTTCTCCTCATTCGGTGCGGACCGCACGCCTAATGACAAGCTCAGGGTTCTTGTCCACCGTCGTGAAGATCGGGGCGGGGCTCCACTCGCCCTTGGGATACGTCCAACCAGTCAGATCAGGCCCCTCACCGCAGCAGGTCCTTCACGATCTTCCCCGTCCCGTTCTTCGGCAACGAGTCCATGAGCGTCACCGGCTGCGGCCCCTTGTACGAGAGTAGGCGCTCGCGCACGAACGCGGAGAACTCGGCCTCGGCGACGTCGGGGTGCACATAGAGCGCATCCTCGACCTCGCGCGGGTACACGTTGTAGCCGTTGCGGATGTTGATGTCCTTCAGCCGGCCCACGATCCGGTAGTAGCCCTCCTCGTCCCGCCGGGCGAGGTCGCCGGTGCGGAGCCAGCCGTCGTCGTCGAACGCGGCGGCCCCGGCCTCCGGCAGGCCCAGGTACCCGGACATGACCACGGGCCGGTGGATGCGCAGCTCGCCGGGGGTCTCGGTGTCCCTCTCCGGCACCTCCACGCCCTCCGGGGTGACGATGCGGAACTCCACACCCTCCAGCGGCCGCCCCACGGTGCCGGGGCGGCTGGGGCCGTCCATGGGGTTGAAGCACACGGGCCCGCAGGACTCGGACAGGCCGTAGGCCTCGCGCACCGGCACGCCGAAGGCCGCCTCGGCCTCGGCCTCCCGCAGCGTCTCCACGGCCAGTGGCGCGCCGCCAGAAAGCACGTAGCGCAGCGCGCCGATCAACTCACCCGAACTCCGCCCACACCCGCCTCTCCACCCCATCCACGGTCATCACGCCGCCGTGCGGCAGCACCCACTGCGGCCGGGTGTGGCCGAACGGGACGCCCACGCACACCACCGCGTCCGGGTTGTAGCGCCCGACCTCCTCCACCACCACATCGGCCTGCTCCGCGCTCCGCCGCGCCCGCTCCTCCGCACCGCGCGGCGCCTCGAAGGAGCTCGTCGGCGGGCGGGCCGCCAGCACGGCGTCCACGGCGCCGAGCACGCCGCGCTCCCCCAGGATCCGCAGCAGCCGCCGCACCTCGCCGGCGCTCGGCAGCTCCTCGCTGGTCTCGATGAGCAGCACACCGCCCTCGAGCACCGCCATGTCCGCAGGCCCGCGGCCGGCCGCCATCACCCACGGCAGCACCTCGAGGCAGCCGCCCCACGTCCGGCCGGTCACCGCGCGCCGCGGCCCGGCCCAGCGCCACGGTGAGGCGCCCTCGCCGACGCCGCGCGCGCCGTCGTCGTGCGGGCACGGCACCGGATCCCGCTCGCCGAACTCGGTGAGCGCCCGCGGGTCCAGCCAGTCGACGCCGTGGTCCTCCGACTCCCCCGGCTCCGTGATCTCCAGCCGCCCTCCCGTCAGCATGGCGGCCCGCATGGACGCGGCGTGCACCTCATCCACAGCCGGCCCCGGCCCCAGGTGCACCTGGGTGGAGCCTCCGTAGAAGCTCGCCACGCCGTTCGCCCACAGCCACTGGTGCAGGTTGGTGTTGTCGCTGTAGCCGAGGAACGGCTTGGGGTCCGCGCGCACTGCGTCCGCGTCCAGGTGGCCGATCACGGTGATCTGGTCCTCCCCGCCTACCGTGGCGATCACCGCCCGGATCTGGGGGTCCGCGAACGCCGCGTTCAGGTCCCGCGCCCGGTCCTCGGCGCTCGCCCCGAGCTGCCGGGTGGTGGGGTACTCGACCGGCACCAGTCCGGTCACCTCGGCCAGGCGGCGCATCGCCTGCTCGTGCACCGCGGGCGCGAAGCCGGGAGCCGCGAACGACGGCGAGACGACGGCGATCCTGTCGCCCGGCTGGGCCTTGGGCGGGTGGACGAGCGGCTGAGTCATACCGGGAGCGTAGCGAGAGGCCATCTGTCCGTCGTTCCTCTCACTCAGACCAGACCACCCGTGTCCAGACCGCCACACGCCCCTCACCCCTGACGCAGCTCGCGGCGCAGGATCTTGCCCGTGGCGTTCTTCGGCAGCCCGTCCAGGACGGTCACCTCCCGCGGCTGCTTGTAGCGGGCCAGCCGTTCGGCCGCGAACGCCTGGAGCTGCTCCCCCGTGACGGCGCTGCCCGGGGCCAGCGAGACGAAGGCGGCGATCTCCTCGCCCAGCCGCTCGTCCGGCACACCCACCACGGCGGCCTCGACCACGTCCGGGTGCTCGTAGAGGACCTCCTCCACCTCGCGGGGGTACACGTTCATGCCGCCGCGGATGATCACGTCCTTGAGCCGGTCCACGATCATCACGTACCCGGCCTCGTCCCGGCGGGCGATGTCCCCGGTGCGGAACCAGCCGTCCTGGTCGAACGCCGCCGCCGTGTCCTCCGGGCGGCCCCAGTAGCCGGCCATGATGCCCTCGCCCCGGATGCGCAGCTCACCGGAGGTCTCGAGGTCCTCCTCGGGCACCTCGGTGCCGTCCATCGCGACGATCCGGAACTCGAAGCCGTCCACCGGCCGGCCCACGGTGCCCGGGCGGGTCGGCGCGTCCACGGGGTTGAAGAAGCACGCACCCGCGTTCTCGGACAGGCCGTAGCCCTCCAACACGGGCACGCCGAACAGCTTCTCCGCCGCGCGCAGCGTCTCCACCGGCAGGCTCGCACCGCCGGAGAGGGGCATGCGCAGCCGCGAGAAGTCCTCCGGCTCGGCCCCGGCCTCACGGCGGGCCCGGGCCACGGAGAGGAACGCCCCGTGCATGGTGGGCACGCCGGGCAGGAACGTGACGCCGTGGTCCTGCAGCTGGTCGTAGGCGGCCTCCGGCACGAACCGCGGCATCAGGGACAGGGTGGACCCGGCGAACACCGCCCCGTTGAGCACCACCGAGAGCCCGAACACGTGGAACATCGGCAGCGCCGCGAACACGACGTCGTCCGGGCCGAGCCGGCCCAGGCCGGTCGCCGTCGCCATGGCGTTGGAACGCAGGTTCGTGTGCGTCAGCCGGGCACCCTTGGGCCGCCCCGTAGTGCCCGAGGTGTAGAGCAGGACGGCGTCGTCGTCGGGGTCCCGCAGGGTGATCTCCGTGACCGGGGCGATGCCCTCGGCGGCGCACTCCCGCCCGACCGCTTCGAGGTCCAGGGTGACCACCTCGACGTCGACGTTCCCGGCCACCTCGTCCACGGCCGGCAGCCCGGGCATGGCCCAGAGCACGCGCGCCCCGGAGTCCTCGAGGAAGTACTCCAGCTCACGGGCCGTGAACAGCGGGTTGAGCGGCACCATCACCGCACCCAGGCGCATGAGCGCCTCGTAGACCGCCACGAAGGCCGGGACGTTGGGCAGCAGCACGGCCACCCGGTCCCCCGGGCCCACCCCGCGGTGGCGCAGCCAGCCGGCCGTCGCGGCCGTGACCTGGTCCAGTTCGCGGTAGGTCATGCGGGCCTCGCCGATCCGCAGGGCCACGGCATCCGGCTGCCGGGCCACGGTGGCCGAGAGCAGCTCGGCCACATGACCCCGGCGCTCGGTGGGCCGGCCGTGGGTGGTCGCGGAGGTGTCGGGGGTCTCGGAGGTGGTCACGGTGGCTCCTGATCTGGTGGGGCGGTCGTCGGAGGGGGTTCAGAGGAAGGCGGAGTGACCGGTGAGGCCGCGGCCCACGATCAGCGAGTTCACCTCGTAGGTGCCCTCGTACGTGAAGATCGCCTCGACGTCGCAGAAGAACCGGCCGAGCCCGACGTCGGCGAGGATGCCGTTGCCGCCCATCATCTGGCGGCCCAGCGCGGCCGACTCGCGGCACATCTGGGAGGTCTTCAGCTTCACCAGGGAGGCCTGCGTCATGGACACCTCGCCGGTGGCCTCCAGCTGCACCGCCCGGTGCGCCATGCCCAGGGTGGCCGCCAGGTTGGCCGCGATCTGCACGAGCAGGGACTGCACCAGCTGATGCCCGGCGATCGGCCGGCCGAACTGAGTGCGCTCCAGCGCGTAGCGGCGGGCGGCGTCGAGGATGCCCTGCTGCGCGCCCACGGCCTGCCAGCCCAGGCCGTTGCGGGAGCCCAGCAGGATCACGTTGGTGTCCGCGAAGGTGTTCGCCTTCTCCAGCTTGTTCTCCGCCGGGATGCGCACGTCCGTGAAGGTGATGTCCGCGTTCTGGACGATCTTCACCGCGGTCTTGTGCTCGATCTTGGTGGCCTCGTAGCCGAGGGTGTCGGTCTCCACGATGAAGCCCTTGACCTGGTCGTCCTCCTCGTCCCGGGCCCACACGATCGCGATGCGGGACATGGTGCCGTTGCCGATCCACCGCTTGGCCCCGTTGATCACCCACTCGTCCCCCTCTCGGCGGGCCGTGGTGGCCATGCCGCCGGCGACGTCGGAGCCGTGCTCCGGCTCGGTCAGCGCGAAGCAGCCGGTGTACTCCATCGCGTACAGGCCCGGCAGCCACGTCTGCTTCTGCTCCTCCGAGCCCAGGGCCTCCAGGGTGGCCCCGACGAGGTCGTTGTGCAGGGCGAAGTACACGCTGAGGGAGATGTCCGCGCGGGCCAGCTCGGCCATCAGGTGCCCGCGGAACAACGGGTCCTCGGTCATGCCGCTGATGTGGTTGTAGCCCAGCTCCCCGACGCGGCGGGCGATCTCGTGCGGGAACTCGTCCCGGCTCCAGGCCTCCGCCACGTGCGGGGTGACGATCTCGGCCAGGGCGGCGCGGATCTCCGTGAGCTCCTCCTGCTGCTCGGGCGTCAGGAGGCGGTGGTACTCGAGGACGTCGACGTCGATCAGCGAGCGGGTGCGGGAATCCGTGGTGGTCATGAGGGGCTCCTGGAGGTCGTTCGAGGGGGGTGCTGAGTCGTGGGGGTCAGGCGGTGGGGCTGGCCAGGGCGGTGAGCGGGATGCCCCGCTCCTCCCCCCATGCCTGCCAGTGGGCGGCGTCGTGCCGGGAGAGGGCCTCGGTGAGCTGCGCGCGGACGTCCCCGTCCGCGTCCAGCCCGAGGCCCTCGACAAGCGCGGCCGCGAAGTGCGGCTCGAGCGCGCCGACGGCCACATGGCCCTCGGCCGCCGGATACACCCCGTAGTGGGGCAGGGCCCCGCCCAGGGGGCTGCGCGGGCCCGTCATGCGGTGCCGGTTGGGCAGGGCCAGGGCGTGCGCCGCATCGGCGAGCGCCACCGTGGCATGCCCGCCGTCCCCGTCCGCGCCGCGGGCCCACAGCAGGGCCAGCGCGGCGGAGACGGCCCGCTCGGCACCGTGCAGATCCGCCGCGAGGATCCGCGGTGGAGCCCCCGGCGCCAGCAGGCCCGCCGCGGCCTGGTAGTTGATGTCATGGCCTGGCACGTCCGTGCGGTCCCCGTCGTATCCGGTGATGTCCACCTGGCAGATCCGCCGGTGGCGGGCGCGGACGGCGTCGGCGTCCAGGCCCAGCCGGCGCAGCGCCCCGGAGCGGTGGGAGGTGAGGAACACGTCCGCCTCGGCCAGGATCTGCTCCATCTCGGCAGCCCCGGCCTGGGACTTCATGTCCACGGTGCGCACCGACTGCCCGCGGTGCAGCTCCTCGTAGAGGGCCGGCACCAGGGTGGCCACGGGGTCCCCGCTGGGCGGGAGCACCGTGACGATGTCGGCGCCCAGCTCCTGCAGGCGGGCCGCGGCGACGGGCCCGGGCAGGTTCAGCGCGATGGTCACCACGCGCACCCCGGCCAGCGGTGCGGCGCTCATCGGCCCGGCCCCTCGCCTCGCTCGGCCAGCTGCCGGAGGGTGCCGCCGGGACGGAACCGCTCGCCGTAGCGGTCGGCCAGCTCGTCGGCGCGGGCCACGAACGCGGCCGGTCCGCCCTCGCGGTGCGTCATGAACGTCACTGGCCCACCGGTGTGCGGCGGGAAGCCGATGCCGAACACGCCGCCGAGGTTCGCCGAGGGGGCGTCGGTGAGGACGCCGTCGTCGAAGCAGCGAGCCGTCTCGATGGCCATGCGGTACAGCAGGCGGTCCTGCAGGTCCTGCTCGGGCACGTCCGCCCCGGTGGCGAAGTGCTCGGCCAGGCCTGGCCACAGGTGCTTGGGGCCCTGTTCCGGGTACTCGTAGAAGCCGGCGCCCTGAGCGCGGCCCGGGCGGCCGAACTCGTCCACCATGCGCTCCACCACGCGCTCGCCCGGACGCACCGGACGCTCACCGCCGGCCTCGGCGACGGCCTTCTCCTCCTCGCGGCGGATGTGCTGGATCAGGGTCAGGGAGACCTCGTCCATCATGGCCAGCGGGGAGGCCGGGAAGCCGGCGTGGCGGGCCGCCCGCTCGATCCGCTGCGCGTCCACGCCCTCCTCCACGAGGGCCGCGGCCTCGAGCACGAGCGTGCCGTAGACGCGGGAGGTGTAGAAGCCGCGCCCGTCGTTGACCAGGATGGGCAGCTTGCGGATCTGCTGCACCAGGTCGTAGGCGCGCTCCACCGTGCGCGGGGAGGTCTGCTCACCACGGATGATCTCCACGAGCTTCATCCGGTCCACCGGGGAGAAGAAGTGCAGGCCGATGAAGTCCTGGGAGCGCTCCCGCGGGCCCTGCAGCAGGGTGATCGGCAGCGTGGAGGTGTTGCTGCACAGCAGGGTGTCCGGGCCGACCACCTTCTCCACCTCGGCGAACACCGAGTCCTTGAGCTCGACGTCCTCGAACACGGCCTCGATCACCGCGTCCACGTGCGCGAGGTCCTGATAGTCCTCGGTGGGCTGCACGCGGGCCAGGACGGCGTCGGCGTCCTCGCGGCTCATGCGCCCCTTCGCCACGCGCCCCTCGAGGAGGGCGCCCACCCGCTCACGGCCGCGCTCGGCGGCCTCCAGGCTGACGTCCTTGAGCATCACGTCCACGCCGTTGAGCGCGAGCGCGTGGGCGATGCCCACGCCCATCATCCCGGCGCCCAGCACCGCCGCCGTGGTGATCGTGCTGCGCTCGCGGGAGGGACCGCCCAGGGCCGCGCCGGAGCGCAGCGCCTGCATGTCCGAGTGGAACGCCTGGATCATGGCGGAGGAGGTGTGGCCCGTCACGAGGGACACGAAGTACCGGGTCTCGATGCGCGAGGCGGTGTCGAAGTCCACCTGCGAGCCCTCCACCGCGGCGCTGAGGATCGCCTTCGGGGCGGGCAGGTCCGCGCCGTGGAGCTGCCGGCGCAGGGTGGCGGCGAACGCGGGCAGGCGGGAGGCGAAGGAGGCCTGGGCGGGGGTGCCGCCGGGGATCCTGAAGCCCTTGACGTCCCAGGGCTTCGCGGCGGCGTCGGCGTCGTCGCGGTGCTCCAGGATCCAGCGCTTGGCGGCGGGCACCAGGTCCGCGGGGTCGGTCACGACCTCGTCGAGGATCCCCTTCTCCATCGCGGCCCGGGCGTCGCGGGCGGTGCCCTGCAGCAGCCAGTCCATCAGGGCGCGCTCCACGCCCACCATGCGCACCAGGCGGGTGATGCCGCCGCCTCCGGGCAGCAGGCCCAGGGTGACCTCCGGGAGGCCGACCTTCAGCCCCGGGTCGTCCACGGCGATGCGCCGGTGGCAGGCCAGCGCGATCTCCAGGCCGCCGCCGAGCGCGGTGCCGTTGATCGCGGCGACCACGGGGCGGCCGAGGGTCTCGAGGCGGCGCAGCTGGCCCTTGACCCGCTGCGTCAGCGCGAACACGGACTCCACGTCCTCGGGGCCGGCCTGGGCCAGGGAGTCCAGGTCGCCGCCGGCGAAGAAGGTCTTCTTCGCGCTGGTCAGGACGACGCCGGTCACCGTGTCCCGTTCCGCCTCCAGGCGGTCCACGACGGCGTCCATCGCGTCCTGGTACCGCTCGTTCATCGTGTTGACCCGCGCCTGCGGGTCGTCCATGGTCAGCGTGACGACGCCGTCGGTGTCCTGGTCCCAGGTGATCATGTGCTCACTCATGCCGGTGCTCTTCCTGCCGTGCTGGTCGGTCGGGTGGGTGGGGCGCTCAGACGCGCTCGACGATGGTGGCGACGCCCATGCCGGCGCCGATGCAGAGCGTGGCGATGCCGGTCCGCAGGTCGCGCCGCTCGAGTTCGTCCACGAGGGTGCCGAGGATCATGGCGCCGGTGGCGCCCAGGGGGTGGCCCATGGCGATCGCGCCGCCGTTGACGTTGGTCTGCTCCTCGGTCCAGCCCATCTCCTTCATCAGCAGCAGCGGCACGGCCGCGAACGCCTCGTTGATCTCCACGAGGTCGATGTCCGCGGCGGTCATGCCGGCCACCTCGAGGGCCTTGCGGCACGCCGGGGTGGGGCCGGTGAGCATGATGGTGGGCTCGGAGCCGACGACGGCGGCGGAGACGATCCGGGCCCGCGGGCTCATCCCGGCCCGCCGGCCGGCCTCCTCGGAGCCGATCAGCGTCAGTGCGGCGCCGTCGACGATGCCCGAGGAGTTGCCGGGGTGGTGCAGGTGCTCGATCTCCGCGAGCGAGCTGTACTTCTCCAGCGCCACGGCGTCGAAGCCCGCCTCCCGGCCCAGCGCCTCGAAGGAGGGCTTGAGCTTGGCCAGGGTCTCCACGGTCGAGTCGGGGCGGATGGTCTCGTCCCGGTCCAGCACGGTCATCCCGTTCATGTCCGTCACCGGGACCACGGAGCGGGCGAACCGGCCCTCCTGCCACGCCGCCGCAGCACGGCGGTGGCTCTGCGCGGCGAAGCTGTCCAGCTCTGCGCGGCTGAAGCCCTCGCGGGTGGCGATCAGGTCCGCGGAGACGCCCTGCGGGATGAAGTCGGTGGCCAGGGAGGTGGCCGGGTCCATGGCCCACGCGCCGCCGTCGGAGCCCATGGGCACGCGGGACATGGACTCCACGCCGCCGGCCACGAGCAGGGACTCCCAGCCGGAGCGGATGCGGGCGGCGGCCTGGTTCACGGCCTCGAGCCCGGAGGCGCAGAACCGGTTCAGCTGCACGCCGGCCACGGTCTGCGGCAGGCCCGCCTTGAGGGCGGCCACGCGGGGCAGGACCGCGCCCTGGTCGCCCACCGGGCTGACGCAGCCGAGGATCATGTCCTCGATGTCGGCGGGGTCGAGCCCCTCATGGCGGTCGCGCAGGGCGTGGGTCAGGCCGACGACGAGGTCGATCGGCTTGACCTCGTGGAGGGAGCCGGAGGGCTTGCCGGCACCGCGCGGCGTGCGGAGGGCGTCGTAGAGGAAGGCGTCCTGGGTCACGGGGTC
>NZ_JASDCZ010000071.1:0-11494 GCF_030407635.1 Micrococcus sp. APC 4021 | reverse complement strand
TCCCGCAGAGAGGCCCCCATGCGCTCCACGCTCATCACCGACATCGCCGAGCTGACCACCGTCGACCCCGAAGGGCGGGTGCTCACGGACGCGGCCGTCGTCGTCGAGGACGAGCGCATCGCCTGGATCGGCCCCGCCGCGGACGCCCCGGAGGCGGACGACCGGGTGTCCGTCGAGGGCCGCGCCGTGCTGCCCGGCTGGGTGGACTCCCACACGCATCTCGTGTTCGACGGGGACCGCTCCGCCGAGTTCGAGGCCCGCATGGCCGGCGAGTCCTACGCGGCCGGCGGCATCGGCGTGACCACCTCCGCCACCCGCGCCGCCTCGGACGCTCGCCTGGCCGAGCTGGTCCGCGGCCGGGTGGCCGACGCGGTGGCCGGCGGCACCACCTACCTCGAGACCAAGACCGGCTACGGGCTCACCGTGGAGGAGGAGGCGCGCCACGCGCGCCTGCTAGCCGGGCTGCGCGAGGAGGGCCTCGTGGACGAGGTGACCTTCCTCGGCGCCCACCTCGTGCCCCCGGGCCGGGATGCGGAGGACTACCTGGACGACGTCGTCGGGCCGATGCTCGCGGCCGTGCGGGAGCACGTGGGCTGGGTGGACGTGTTCTGCGACACCGGCGCCTTCGACGCCGAGCAGACCCGCCGCGTGCTCGCCGCGGGTGTGGCGGCGGGCCTGGGCGTGCGCCTGCACGGCAACCAGATCGAGCAGGGCCCGGGGGTGGGCGTGGCCGTGGAGTTCGGCGCCGCCTCCGTGGACCACGTCAACCACCTCTCCGACGCGGACGTCGAGGCCCTGGCCGGCACCTGGGCCGACTGGGACCGCGCCTCGGCCACCGGCACGCCCGGCACCGTGGCCGGCTGCCTGCCCGCGTGCGACCTGTCCACCCGCGCCCCGCTGGCGCCCGCGCGCCGCCTGCTCGACGCCGGCATCGAGGTCTCCCTGGCCTCGAACTGCAACCCGGGCACCAGCTACACCACGTCCATGAACTTCAACGTGGGCACCGCCGTGCTGCAGATGCACCTGACCCTCGCCGAGGCCGTGCGCGCCGCCACCCTCGGCGGGGCCATCGGCCTGCGGGCGCAGGACCGCGTCGGCAGCCTCGAGGTCGGCAAGCGCGCCGACCTGCACGTGCTCGACGCCCCCGCCGCCATCCACCTGGCCTACCGCCCCGGCATGCCGCTGACCCATGCGGTCTGGCGCGCGGGCCGCCGGGCCGTCTGATCGACCGACAGCAAGGAGAACGCATCACCATGACCACCCCTCCCGTCACCGTCACGCTCGGCACGTCCGGGGCCACCCTGGACGACGTCGTCGCCGTGGCCCGCCACGACGCCCGCGTGGTGCTCGCCGACGACGTGCTCGAGACCGTCGGCGCGGTGCGCCGCCACGTCGAGGCGCTGGCCGAGGCCGAGACCCCCACCTACGGCGTCTCCACCGGCTTCGGCGCGCTCGCGGACAAGCACATCCCGCTCGAGTCCCGCGCGCAGCTGCAGAAGTCCCTGATCCGCTCCCACGCCGCCGGCATGGGCCCCGTGGTGGAGCGCGAGGTCGTCCGCGCGCTGATGTTCCTGCGCGCCACCACGCTGGCCTCCGGCCGCACGGGCGTGCGCCCCGTGGTGGTGGAGACCTTCGTGGCCATGCTCAACGCGGGCATCACCCCCGCCGTGCGCGAGTTCGGCTCCCTGGGCTGCTCCGGTGACCTCGCACCGCTCTCCCACCTGGCCCTGGCGCTGATGGGCGAGGGCGACGTCGTCGGGACGGACGGCGCGCTGCGTCCGGCCGGCGAGGCGCTCGCCGAGGCCGGGATCGAGCCGGTCGAGCTGCGGGAGAAGGAGGGCCTGGCCCTCGTCAACGGCACCGAGGGCATGCTCGGCATGCTCATCATGGCGCTGGCCGACCTCGAGGAGCTCGCCGACACCGTGGACCTCACCGCCGCGATGTCCGTGGAGGCGCTGCTCGGCACCGACCGCGTGTTCGTGTCGGAGCTGCACCTGCCGCTGCGCCCCCACCCGGGCCAGGCGACCTCCGCCGACCGGATGCTGAAGATCCTGGCGGGCTCGCCGATCGTGGCCAGCCACAAGGAGGGCGACTCCCGCGTGCAGGACGCCTACTCGCTGCGCTGCGCCCCGCAGGTGGCCGGCGGCCTGCGCGACACCCTCGCGTACGTGCGCACCGTGGCCGAGCGCGAGCTCGCCGCCACCGTGGACAACCCGGTGGTGCTCGACGACGGCCGGGTGAGCTCGAACGGCAACTTCCACGGGGCGCCCGTGGCGTACGTGCTGGACTTCCTGGCCATCCCGGTGGCCGACGTCGCGAGCATGTCCGAGCGCCGCACCGACCGCATGCTGGACCCGGCCCGCTCGCACGGGCTGCCCGCGTTCCTCGTGGACGACCCGGGCGTGGACTCCGGCATGATGATCGCCCAGTACACGCAGGCCGGGCTCGTCTCGGACATGAAGCGCCTGGCCGTGCCCGCGTCCGTGGACTCCATCCCGTCCTCCGCGATGCAGGAGGACCACGTCTCCATGGGCTGGCATGCTGCCCGCAAGCTGCGCTCGGCCGTGGAGAACTTCCGCCGTGTGCTCGCCGTCGAGCTCGTGGCCGCCGCCCGCGCGATCGAGCTGCGCGCCCCGCTGCAGCCCTCCGCCGCGACCGGTGCCGCCGTCCGCGTGATCCGCGAGGCCGGCGTGCCCGGCCCCGGCCCGGACCAGTACATGGCCCCGCAGCTGGCCGCCGCCGAGCAGGCCCTGCGCGACGGGTCCGTGCTGGCCGCCGTGGCGGAGGCGCTCGCGGGCGTATCCGCCGATGCCGAGCCGCAGGACCTGGCCGAGGAGTCCGAGGGCGCCGAGGCCGAGGGGCACTGACGCCACAGCGTGGTCCGACGCCGCAGAGTGGTCACGACACGCCGCGTGCGTCTGCACGAGACGGCGTGTCGTGACCACTCTGTGTGTGGAGGGGGCGGCCTGCGGGTCGGGTCGGTTGGCCCCGGCTCAGGCCGCCAGGTCCACGTCCTTCGTCTCCTTCATGAACAGGCCGGTCAGGCCGGTGAGGCCGCCGACCACCATGAGGTAGATCGGGAACGCGCTGGTCCACCCCTGCGCCGTCAGCCACGTGATCAGGTACGGCGCCGTGCCGCCGAAGATCGCGGTGGCCAGTGAGAGCATGGTGGCCACGCCCTTGGCGCGCACCGCCGTGGGCAGCGCCTCGGACCAGACGGCGCCGTTGACGCCGAACAGCAGCGCCACCGCCAGCAGGGCGATGGTCTGCACGAGCAGGAACGAGGCGAAGGTGCCGTCCAGCATGCCGAACAGCGGGAACGGCAGCACCACGAAGAGCAGGCCGAAGGCGATGACCAGCGGACGGCGGCCGACCCGGTCGCCCAGCAGGCCCGCCCCGAGGATGGCGACCAGGAAGATCACCTGGGCCACGAGCGAGGCCGAGAGGGTGGTGGACTTGTCCATCTGATGGGCCACCTGCGCGTGCGTGGGCAGGTAGATCAGCCACGTGTAGAACATCAGGGAGCCGCCCGCGGAGACCAGGAAGATCGTCAGCAGGCCGCGCCACACCGCACCCGGCTCCCGGCGGGGGGCGTCGTCGGCGGTGGGCACCACCTGCTGCGCCGCCGTGAAGTGCTCCGACTCCGTCAGGCTCCGTCGCAGGTACAGCGCGTAGAGGCCGAGGACGCCGCCGATGCCGAACGCCACGCGCCAGCCCCAGGACGCCACCTGCTCGTGGGAGAGCAGCGTGTTGACGGCCAGGCCCACGAGTGTCGCCAGGATCGTGCCCACCACCACGGACACCCACGACGTCGCCCCGAACAGCCCGCGCCGGCCCTGCGGCGCCCGCTCCACGAGGTAGGTCACGGAGGTGCCCATCTCGCCGCCGTGCGCCAGGCCCTGCAGCAGACGGGCGATGACGAGGATCACCGAGGCGAGGACGCCCACCGTGCCGTAGGTGGGGGTGAAGGCGATGATCAGGCTGCCGAGCGCGGTGATCATCATCGCCGCGAAGAGGCTGCGCTTGCGGCCCACCCGGTCCGCGTAGGCGCCGAACACGTAGCCGCCGATGGGGCGGGCGACGAAGCCCACCGCGAAGACGGCCAGGGTGGCGAGCAGCTCGGAGGTGGGGTTGTCCGCGTGGAAGATCTGCGCCGCGAAGACCGGGGCGAAGATCGTGTAGACGTTCCAGTCGTACCACTCCAGCGCGTTGCCGAAGTTCACGGCCAGCATGTCCTTCAGGCTCCGGGGGCGGGCCCCGGGCACGGGAGCGGGCCGGGCCGCACCGGTGGCCGCGGTGCTCATGACCGCCCCTCGAGGCCGGCCTGGGCATCGCCGTCGGCGCCGGGCACCCGCATCTCGAAGGTCTCCCGCACCACGGTGTAGTCGAAGTAGCCCAGGCGGGCGATCGGCTGGATGCGCGGGATGTCGAGGCGGCCGTCGGAGGTGATGACGTCGTCGTCGATGTGGATGGTGTCCACGTGGGCGAAGACCACGTCGATGGTGCCGACGTTCGAGTCGCCCTTGATGCGGTGCGTCGAGTGGTAGCGGCACTCGAAGCGCACGGGGGACTCGGCGACCATCGGGATGGGGTGGTTGTCCGCGTAGACCTTGGTGACGCCGTGCTCCGCGATGCTGTCCCACTCGCTCTCGCCCGGCTCCAGGGCCATGGCGGAGACGTTGACGGCCTCGCGCAGGTCGTAGGTGGCCATGTTCCACACGAACCAGCCGGTCTGCTCCGCGTTGAGGACGGTGTCCTTGCGGCGTCCGTCCGGGTACTGGTTCGCGGAGAACATCACCATGGGCGGGTCGAAGGTGAGGTTCTGCCACTGGCTGTAGGGGGCGATGTTCTCCCGGCCGTCCGTGCTCACGGAGGACAGCCAGCCGATGGGCCGCGGCACGGTGGAGCTCTTGAAGGGGGAGAAGGGCAGGGGGTTGGCCTCGTGCTGCGGGCGGTACTTCACGGGTCCTCCATGTGATGCCGGTAACAGGATGTGGGCCACGCTACGCCGCATATTCCGGATATATCAAGGGGGTGCGGGAAGATGACTGCCTAGGCTGGGCCCATGAACAAGTCGGAGGAGGCCTACGCCCGCCTGACGCAGAAGATCGAGACCGGGGAGCTGCCACCGGGCGCCATCCTCAGCGAGGCGGCCCTCATCGACGCCGCCGAGACGGGGCGCACGCCCCTGCGCGAGGCCGTGCAACGCCTCATCCGAGACCACTGGCTCCTGGCCGGTGGGGGACGTGGCCTGCAGGTGCCCCCGATCTCCGTGGACGACCAGCTGGAGAGGCTGGAGGTGCGGCGGTCGCTCGAGGCGCTGGCCGTGGGACTGGCCTGCGCACGGGCGGACGAGGAGCAGCTGGCCGCCGTCGCAGCCCACGTGCGGCACCTGCGCACGGTGGAGGACCTGCCGGCGTACGTCGCCGCCGTCGGGCGCTCGCACGAACTCCTGCGCACGATCGCGAACAACCGCTATCTCGCCGATTCCCTGGTCCCGCTCCAGGGGCTGTGCCGCCGGTTCTGGCTCGCCACCACGAAGGGCCTGCCCGACGAGGTCGAACGCGGCCGGGCGTTCTACGTCCCGGCGCTGGAGGCGGTGACCCGGAGGGACTCGGCAGGAGCCCGGGCCGGGGTGCTGGCCCTGCACGACTTCCTGGCACGCTCGGCACTGGACTACGCCGCCCGACGCGCGGCCCACGGCAGCGCCGAGCCCCCGGCCCCGTGGGCGGAGGGACGCTGACGCCCGCGGCCCCCCGCGCCGGAAGGGACCCCCGGCCCGCTCAGGCCAGCAGCGACGCGTCCGTCCGGTGACGGCTGACGATCGTGTGGATCAGCCGGGCCGCGGCCTTCGCCGTGCGGCCGTCCACGTCCAGGGCGGGGTTGAGCTCCACGACGTCGGCCAGGGCCAGCTTCCCGGACTGGGTGGCCTCCAGCGCGCACGCGTGGATCACCTCGTACGGCACGCCGAAGCCGGCCGGTGCGCTCACCCCCGGGGCGACGGCGGCCGGCAGCACATCCAGGTCGATCGTCAGGTAGAGCACGTCCACCGCGTTGATGAACGAGCGCACCCAGCGGCGGACGCCGGTGACGTCGGCGGTCTGGGCCTGCTCGTCGGTCACCCACGTGACCCCGCGTTCGCGCGCGGTGTCGAACAGGGCCCGGGTGTTGTTGGCCTCGCTGATGCCCACCACCGCGTAGGAGAGCTGATGCTCCGCCCCCTCGGCGTCCCGCAGCGCCTGCAGGAACGGGGTGCCGGAGCTGGGCCGCGGCGCCTCGCGCAGGTCGAAGTGCGCGTCCAGGTTGAGGATGCCCACGCGCGTGCCCGCGCCCACGCGCGTGGAGCCGGTCAGGCCCGTGATCGAGGCGTAGGCGGTCTCGTGTCCGCCGCCGAGCACCACGGCCAGGTCGTGGGCGTTCAGCAGCCCGCTGACCACCGTGCCCAGCTCGGCCTGGCCCGCCTCGAGCTCGCCCGGGGCGTCGTCGTCGCCGCGGTCCACGGACACGTCGCCCGCGTCCACGAGCGCGCCCGTGCCCTCGAGGTACGCGAGCGAGGCGAGCGCACCGCGCAGCGCCTCCGGGCCGTCCTCGGCGCCCACGCGGCCGTGGTTCCGGCGCACGCCCTCGTCCGAGGCGAAGCCGACGAGCGCCGTGGACCGCGCGCCCGACGTCGGAGCGCCGGCACCGGGGTGGCGCTGCGTCGTCGTGGGCTCGCCGCGGCCGTCGGCGGGGCGGACGACCTGGTGCCAGCGCAGGTGCTCGGGGGTGTCGCCGTCGGTGCGGCCGGTCCAGGCGGGGGAGAGGGACGAGGAGGGGAGCTCGGAGGTCATGGGCCCATCCCACGCCATCGACGGGCGGGTGCGCAACGAGGGCCGGACGACGCCCGACACGGGGCGTCGTCCGCCTAGCGGTCCAGTTCCTGGCGCCGCGAGCTGATCACGCCGGTGACGAAGCCGGCGAGGTTGAGCCCGCCGTGGAAGCGGGCGTGCTCGATCTTCACACAGCGGTCCATCACGACCTCCAGGCCCGCGGCCTCGGCCTGACGCGCGGCGTCCTCGTTCCAGATGCCCAGCTGCAGCCACACGGTCCGGGCGCCCACGCGGGCGGCGTCCGCCACCACCTCGGGGGCGTCGGAGGACTTGCGGAACACCTCCACGAGGTCCGGGGTGACGGGCAGGTCGTCCAGCGAGGCGTACACGCGGTGGCCGAGGATCTCCTTGCCGGCCGCGGCGAGCACGGGATTGACGAAGTAGACGTCGTACGTGGTCGAGCTCAGCAGGTACGTGGCCACGAAGTACGACGCACGGGCCGGCTTGTCCGAGGCGCCGACGATCGCGATCGACCGGGTGCGCCGCAGGATCGCCAGGCGCTCGGGGGCGCCGGGGCCGGTCCAGGTGCGCTCGGGGTGGGCGGTGCTCATGGCTCAGGCCTCCTGCTCTGCGGGAACGACGGCGCCGTCGCGGGTGCGGCCGGTGGCCTCGGTCAGGGCCTGGTCCAGGTCCCAGAGGATGTCCTCGAGGTCCTCGATGCCCACCGAGATGCGGATGAGGTCCGCCGGGATGCCCGCGGCCACGAGCTGCTCGGCGGTGAGCTGCTGATGGGTCGTCGTGGCGGGGTGCAGCACCAGCGTCTTCGCGTCGCCGATGTTGGCCAGGTGGGAGGCCAGCTGCAGCGCGGAGATGAAGCGCGACGCCGTCGCACGCCCGGCCTCCGGACCGGAGGCGCCGTCGTCGGTGTCCGTGGCCGCCGGGGCCACGCCGAAGCTGAACACCGAGCCGACGCCCCGGGGCAGCAGCTGCTGCGCGCGGGCGTGGTGCGGGTGGTCGGGCAGGCCGGCGTAGCGGACCCAGGAGACACGCGGGTCCTCGTCCAGCCACTGCGCCACGGCCTGCGCATTCGCCAGGTGGGCGTCCATGCGCGGGGCCAGCGTCTCGACGCCGAGCAGCAGCTGGAACGCCGACTGGGGGGCCAGCGACGGGCCGAAGTCGCGCAGCTGCTCCGAGCGGAGCTTGGTGAGGAAGCCGTACTCGCCGAAGTTGCCCCACCAGGAGACGCCGCCGTACGAGGGCACGGGCTCGGTCATCGACGGGAACTTGCCGTTGTCCCATGGGAAGCGGCCGGACTCCACCACGACGCCGCCGAGCGTGGTGCCCTGCCCGCCGAGGAACTTCGTGGCCGAATGGATGACGATGTCCGCGCCGTGCTCGATCGGCCGGATCAGGTAGGGCGGGGTGAGGGTCGCGTCCACGACGAGCGGCACGCCGTGCCGGTGGGCGACGTCGGCCAGGCCGGGCAGGTCCACGACGTCACCGGAGGGGTTGGCGACGATCTCCGTGTAGACGGTCTTGGTGTTGGGCTGGAGGGCGGCCTCGAAGTCCGCGGCCTCGGCGGAGTCCACGAACGTGGTCTCGACGCCGAACCGGCGCAGGGAGACGTCCAGCTGGGTGATCGTGCCGCCGTACAGCTTGGAGGACGCCACGATGTGGTCGCCGGCCGCGGCGAGGGCCGCGAAGGTGACGAACTCGGCGGCCATGCCGGACGCCGTCGCGACGGCCCCGATCCCGCCCTCGAGCGTGGCGACCCGCTCCTCGAACGCGGCGACCGTGGGGTTGCCGATCCGCGAGTAGATGTTGCCGTACTTCTGCAGCGCGAAGAGGTTGGCGGCGTCTTCGGCGGACTCGAACACGAAGGAGCTGGTCTGGTGGATCGGCACCGCGCGGGAGCCGTGGACGGCGTCCGGGACGGCGCCCGCGTGCAGCGCCTGGGTGCGGAAGCCGAACTCGTGGTCAGCCACGGGGGTCCTTTCGATGGAGGCTTCGGGACAGTCCGTCCCATTGTCCCGGGCGAGGCGCGCCGGGGGCAGGGTGGGGACGTCGCAGAGCGTCACGCGGCGCCGGCCGCTGGCGTGCAACGCGGGTTGAGTTATCACCGGTTACGCGGGCCTGGACCCGTGACAACTCAACCCGCGTTGGACGGGACCCGTGACAACTCAACCCGCGTTGGGACGGGCGGGGGCGGATCAGCGCGTGCGGGCGAGCCGACGCCGGACCAGCCCTACGATCCGCCCGAACCCAGCGCGCTGGTCCTCCCAGGTGCAGCGCAGGGTCGTCCATTCCCGTTCGAGGCAGTACGCGTCCCGACGGGCGTCCCTCGCCTGCTGCTGAGCCGTGCGGTGGCCGGCGCCGTCGTACTGGAGGGCCAGGCGCGCCCCCCGGTACCCGAGGTCCACGACGGGCGAGGCCGGGTCGGCCGGGTCGACGGCGACCTGCAGCTCCGGCTCCGGCAGCCCGGCCCGGATCAGCGCGAGCCGGAGGAAGGTCTCGGGCGGGGAGTCGGCCCCGACGCGCACCTCCGCCAGCGCGGCACGTGCGAGACGGACACCCGGCCGGCCACGGCAGCGGGCGAGCACCTCCGACAGCTCGGACACGGTGGCCACGGGGTCCGCCCGGCCCGTCGGCGTCCACGGCGGACGCACCAGGTGGTCGCCGTCCGCGATGAGCCAGTCCACCTCGTGGGGGCGGAGCATCCCGGCGAGGTCGAACCAGGTGCGCGCCGCCGTCGTGACGCGCTGGCCGTCGGGAAGCTCGAGCACGTGGTCGGAGGGCAGCCGCACCCGGTGGCTGACGACGCCGTCCAGGTCGGTCCGGTGCGTGCGCGCGGAGCGGTCGAAGGTCAGGTGCAGTCCGGCGGGCCGCGCGAGGCGGGGCGGCAGCGGCAGTCCGTGCCAGAGGGCGGCAGAGACGTGGGAGACCACCCCGCCCGTGAGGCGGACCAGCGCGGCCGCGCCGTCCGGGGCGCACGGGTCGGGGATGCCCGCGGTGTGCACGCCGCGGCAGATCCGGGCGAGGTCTGCCGCGAGGGTGCGGCGCCACGGCAGGCCGGCGGCGTGCAGCTCGGCCGTCGTGAAGGCGCCCGCGGCGAGGGTGGACGGCAGGGGCGTGCGCGCGGTCATGGGGTGAGCCTGCCGCCCCCGGGCCCTGCGACGGACCGGACCGACGCGCCCTGGGGAGGGCCGCCGTCGTCGTGGTGGCTGTGCAGGAGCGGCCGACCCGCCGGTCATGGTGGCACCGGCGCGACGCGGGTTGAGTTATCACGGGTGCAAGCCGCCTGGACCCGTGATAACTCAACCAGCGTTGCAGGGGGGAGCGGCCGGCCCGTCGGTCACGGCGTGCGGTCGACCGGCACCAGCTCCACGTCCTCGAGCCGTCCGTCCCGCGCCACCGCGCGTATCAGCGTGCACACCGGCTGCCGCCGCCGGTCCGTGCAGGAGCCGGGGTTGAGCAGCCGCAGGCCCGGGTTCGCGGTCTCCGGCCCGGCCACGGTGTCCCACGGGATGTGGCTGTGCCCGAAGACCAGCACGTCCGCGTCCGGGAACGCCGCGGCCATGCGGCGCTCGCGGCCGGCCGCCGGGCCCGTCTCGTGGACCATCGCGATCCGCACCCCGCCGAGCTCCACGCGCGCCACCTCGGGCAGCCGCGCCCGCGGCCCCGGCCCGTCGTTGTTGCCCCACACGCCCACCAGCCGGGCGGCCCGCGCGTCGAGGTCGTCGAGCACGTCCTCGGCCACCCAGTCGCCGGCGTGGAGCACGACGTCGGCCCGCGCCACCTCGGCCCGCACCTGCGCAGGCAGGGCGCGGGCGCGCCGCGGGATGTGGGTGTCGGCGATCAGGAGCAGGCGGACGGCGACGTCGTCGGGCACGGTCCGCCTCACCGTGCCGCGAACGCGCCGAGCCAGATCGCCAGAGGCAGGCCGACGATGAACACGGCCACGAATCCGCGCACCAGCCACCGGCCCACCGGGGTGGCGAGGTTGACCGTCACGCCCACCCCGTAGCCGGGGCGCTTGGCGGGGAAGACGGCCGGGTCCTCGGGGTCGCGCTTGAGCCCCAGGGGCGTCCACATCTCGTCCTCGGCGAGCTCCGCGGCCGTGGGCCGGTGCCCGAGCTCCGCCGCGACGCGGTCCGACCAGCGCGTCCACCGCTGAATGCCGGCCCGCATCGCCGGGAAGATGCCCACCATGAGCACGGTCAGCGTGAGGGGCAGGAGCCACCAGGGCATCATCCACGCCCCGGCGGCGAGCGCCTCTACCGTCGACGGGGCCAGCACCAGCACGATGAGCACGCACGACCACCCGAGGCACTCCTGGACCCCGCGGTGCACCCCCGCCTGGCGCACGCGCCGCCACGGGGACAGCCCCGGATCCGTGGGGACGAGGACGGTGACCATCGCGGAGACCAGGGCCAGGAACCCCGTCACGCCGAGGCCGATCAGCGGCCCCGCCGCCACCGTGCCGAACGAGGTGTCCTCCCACGCATCCGGCCGCCCGTCGACGCCCCAGTGCGTGGGCACGCGCTCCGGCAGGCCCGGCAGGGCGACGAGGGCCCACCCCAGCAGCGCCAGGCACAGCACGGCCGCGAGCAGGAACGGCAGCCACGGACGCAGCCGGCCACGGCGCAGGGCGGCGCGCTCGGCGGCGGGGACGTCGTCGGGGGCGG
>NZ_JASDCZ010000070.1:0-11767 GCF_030407635.1 Micrococcus sp. APC 4021 | reverse complement strand
GTGCCGCCCACCCCGGTGGAGGAGGCCGCCAGGTTCGCCCGGGTGAGCGAGGACGGCCACGTCACGCTGCTGGACGGGCAGGAGGAGCACGCGGTCGGCCAGGTGCCGGACGCGAGCACCGAGGACGCGCTGGCGTACTTCGTGCGCAAGTACGACGACGTGCGCGCCCAGATGGCCCTGTTCGAGCAGCGCATCGCCGCCGGCGCCCCCTCGAGTGAGCTGGGCCGGGCGCTGGGTCAGATGACGACCGCGGTGAACGAGCGCCACATGGTCGGCGACATGGACGCCCTCCGCACCCGCCTGGCGGCCCTGGAGACCCTCCTGGGCGACTACCGCGCCGCGGAACAGGAGGCCCGGCAGGCCGCCCAGGCCGAGCAGCTGGCCACCCGCGAGGCCATCGTCGCCGAGGCCGAGACCTTCGCCCAGACCCCGGCCGAGCGGATGCCCTGGAAGACCGCGTCCAAGCGCATGACGGAGCTGTTCGAGGAGTGGAAGGCCGCCCAGAAGGCCGGTCCGCGTCTGGCCAAGTCGGTCGAGGACGACCTGTGGAAGCGCTTCCGCGGCGCCCGCACCGCGTTCGACAAGACCCGCCGCGCCCACTTCTCCCGGCTGGACGCCGCCTCGGCCGAGGCCAAGCAGGTCAAGGAGCGTCTCATCGCCCGTGCCGAGGAGCTGTCCACCTCCACCGACTGGGGCGTGACCGCCGGCAAGTACCGCGACCTGATGGACGAGTGGAAGCGCGCCCCCCGGGCCTCCCGCAAGGAGGACGACGCCCTCTGGGCCCGCTTCCGCGCCGCCCAGGACGTCTTCTTCGCCGCCCGCAAGGCCGCGAACCAGGAGATCGACCGCGAGTACGGGGCCAACCTGAAGGTGAAGGAGCAGATCCTCGCCGACGGCCAGAAGCTGCTCCCCTTCACGGACGTCAAGGCCGGACGGCGCGCGCTCAACGAGCTGCGCGGGCGGTGGGAGGATGCCGGCCGCGTGCCCCGCGGGGACGTCCGTCGCATGGAGGAGGGCTTCCGCAAGCTCGAGGACGCCCTCAAGCAGGCGGAGAACGAGCACTGGCGCCGCACCGACCCGGAGACCAAGGCCCGCACGAACTCCGCCCTCACGCAGCTCGAGGAGACCATCGCCGGGCTCGAGGCGGATCTCGCCCGGGCCCAGGCCCGGGGCGACCAGCGCGCCGTCAAGAAGGCCCAGGAGGCGCTCGACGCGCGCCTGCAGTGGAAGCAGGCCCTCGAGGCCTCGGCCTCCGAGCTCCGCTGAGCCCCACCCGTCTCGAGCACGCCCCCGCGGCCCGCCTGTCCACAGGCGGCCGCGGGGGCGTCCCCGTCTCTGGCAGGCTCCAGGCATGACGACCGTGACGATCGAGGAGACCGCCCCGACCGGGGCGCTCGTGCTGGCGGGCGACCCCTTCACGGAGCCGGAGCTGCAGGCGCTCGGCGCGCGGGGCGCCGTGCGGCCGCTGCTGCCCGGAGTGTGGGCGCGGCCGGACGCCGCGGAGGATCCCGCGGTCCGGGCCGCTGCCCTGTGGACCCTCGGCGGCCCGCTCCTGGCCGCCGGCTGGACCGCGATCGGCCCGTCGGCGGCCTGGATCCTGGCCGGCGGCGCAGCGCCCGGGCGGCTGTACGCTGCCGTGCCGCACTTCCACCGGCGCCCCGCCGGCGGGGGCCTGCTGCCCTGGACGCTCACGCAGTCGGACGTCGCGGCCGATGCCACGGGCGTCGCCCCCGCCGAGCACGACGTGCTCCGCTTCGGCCCCGTGCGGGTCACGACGCCCGCCCGGACAGTCGAAGACCTGCTGCTCAGCGCCGACCCGGATGCGGCGCGGCGCGCGGCCGCCGTGATCGGCGCCCACGGCGCCGCCGGGCTGCGGGAGCGGCTGGCCCGCCGGACCCGCCGTGCCGGCGTCGTGGCGGCCCGGCGCCGGCTGGGCGCGCTGCTGGCGGCGCTGGACGTCCCCGACTGAGGCCGGGAGGCTCAGGTGCGGTGCACGTCGAAGACGCCGTCGATGCGGCGCACCGCGTCGATCACGTGGCCGAGGAACCGGGGGTCGCCCATCTCGAAGACGAACCGGCTCATCGCCACGCGGTCGCGGGTGGTGTTCACGGAGGCCGAGAGGATGTACACGTGGTTCTCGGAGAGGACCCGTGTGACGTCGGAGAGCAGCGACTTGCGGTCCAGCGCCTCGATCTGGATCTCCACCAGGTAGACGGTGTCCCGCGACGGCGCCCAGCTGACCGGGGTGCGGCGCTCCGGCTCCTGCGCGAGCAGGGTCGCCAGGTTGGGACAGTCGACCCGGTGCACGGAGACCCCGGAGCCGCGGGTGACGAACCCGTCGATGGCGTCCGGCGGCACCGGGTTGCAGCACCGTGCCAGCTTGGCCATGACGCCGCCGTCGCCGTCCACGAGCACGCCGGCGTCGTTGGTGGCCCGCGCGGGGGCGCGCCGCGACTGGGCCGGGACCAGCTCCTGCAGGTGCACCTCGCCGACGGTCAGCTCGCCCTCCGGCTCGGCCTGCGTCGGCGTCGGCGGAGCGAGGCGCTCCGCGACGCGTTCCTGCACGGACTGGGCGGACACGTGGCCGTCGCCGAGGGCCACGAACAGCCCGTCGAGGTCCGCGTAGCCGAGATCCGTGGCCACCTGCACCAGCTCCTCGCCGCCGAGCACCTGCTGCACGGCCATGCCGGCCTTGCGCAGCTGACGGGTCAGCGACTCGCGTCCCCGGTCGGCCTGCTCGTCGCGGCGCTGCGTGGCGAAGTGGTGACGGATCTTGGACCGGGCGCGCGGCGAGACCACGAAGCCCAGCCAGTCCCGGCTCGGCCCCGCGTCCTCGGCGCGCGAGGTGAAGACCTCCACGGTGTCGCCGTGGCTGAGCGGCGTGGACAGCGGGACGAGCTTGTCGTTGACCCGGGCGCCGATGGTGCGGTGGCCGACGTCGGTGTGGATGGCGTAGGCGAAGTCCACGGGCGTGGAGCCCGCCGGCAGGGTGCGGATCTCCCCCTTCGGCGTGAAGACGTACACCTCGTCCGCCCCGATCTGGGTGCGCAGCGAGGCGAGGAACTCGTCCGGGTCCCGGGTGTCCGCCTGCCAGTCCATCACCGAGCGCAGCCAGGCCGGCGTGGCCTGCACCGGCGCCTGGCCGGCGGCCTGGGCCTTGTACCGCCAGTGCGCGGCGACGCCGTACTCGGCCTGGCGGTGCATCTCCTGCGTGCGGATCTGGATCTCCACCGGCTTGCCGCCCGGCACCATCACCGTGGTGTGCAGGGAGCGGTACATGTTGAGCTTCGGGACCGCGATGTAGTCCTTGAACCGGCCCGGGACCGGGTTCCAGCGGGCATGGATCACGCCGAGCACGGCGTAGCAGTCACGCACGGAGTCCACGAGCACCCGGATGCCCGTCAGGTCGTGGATGTCGTCGAAGTCCTTCCCACGCGTCACCATCTTCTGGTAGATCGAGTAGTAGTGCTTCGGCCGTCCGGTGACGGTCGCCCGGATCCGGTGCTCACGCAGGTGCTCCTCGATCACGGTGCGCAGCGCCGCGATGTGCTTCTCCCGCTCCGGGTTCCGCTCCCCCACGAGGCGCACGATCTCCGCGTACATCTTGGGCTTGAGGGCGGCGAAGGAGAGGTCCTCGAGCTCCCACTTGACGGTGTTCATGCCGAGCCGGTGGGCCAGCGGGGCGTAGATGTCCAAGGTCTCCTGGGCCTTGCGGGCGCTGGACTCCGGGGAGACGTACCGCCACGTGCGCGCGTTGTGCAGCCGGTCGGCGAGCTTGATGAGCAGGACGTTCACGTCCTGGGCCATCGCGATGACCATCTTGCGCACGGTCTCGGCCTGCGCCGCGGCGCCGTAGGTCACCTTGTCCAGCTTGGTCACCCCGTCCACGAGGAGGGCGACCTCGGAGCCGAAGTCGGCGCGCAGGCGCTCCAGGGAGTAGTCCGTGTCCTCCACGGTGTCGTGCAGCAGGGCCGCCAGGAGCGTCGGGCCCGTCACGCCGATCTCGGCCAGGATCGTGGCGACCGCGACGGGGTGGGTGATGTACGGGTCCCCGGAGCGCCGCATCTGCCCCTCGTGTGCCGCGCGGGCGACCTCGAAGGCGCGGACGATCTCGGCCAGCTCGGTCTTGGTGGCTCGCTGCCGCACCGTGCGCATCAGCGGCTCGAGCAGGGGCGAGTACTCGGTGGCGTGCCGGCCGGTCAGACGTGCGATCCGGCTGCGGGGCCGGACCGGGGCGCGGGTGGGGTCCTGCTCGCTCATGGGCCACGCCTCCTGACTCGTGCGGCCCCGACCGCTCCGGCCGGGATGATCGGCGAGTCTACCCGCGCCCGTCCCGCCCCGCCCCAGAAAGACCGCCGGGGCCCGTGCCGGGGCCGCAGCGGCTCCGTCAGAGTCGCGCGCCGTCGTCCCAGGGGGCGACGTCGGGATCGGTGACCGCGTCTGAGCCACGCTCCCGGGTGGCGCGGGCCGCGGCCCGGGCGTCGTGGTCGCGCACGTCCGGGTCGTTGCGGCGCAGCAGGGCGTACAGGGGCGCCTGGAGGAACAGGGTGGACAGGGTGCCCACGATGATGCCCACGAACAGCGCGAGCGCGATGTCCCGCAGCGTGCCGGCACCGAGCAGCCCCGCGCCGATGAACAGGATCGAGCCGACCGGCAGGATGCCGACGACGGAGGTCGTGATGGACCGGACGAGCGTCTGGTTCACCGCGAGGTTCACGTTCTCGACGAAGGAGCGCTCCGGGTCCTCCTCGGCCCCGATCGTGTTCTCGCGGATCTTGTCGAAGACCACCACGGTGTCGTAGAGCGCGTACGACAGGATCGTGAGGAAGCCGATGATGGCCGACGGCGTGATCTCGAAGCCGGTGGCGCCGTAGATGCCGGCGGTCAGCGCGACCACGTAGAGCATGCCGAGCACGGCGGCCAGGGACATCTTCCAGGTGCGGAAGTACACGGCCATGAACAGGGTCACGAGCACCACGAAGATCACCAGGCCGATCAGGGCCTGCTGCGACACCGCGGCGCCCCAGGTCGGCCCCACGAAGGTCGAGGTCACCTGGTCCTGGCCGACGCCGTAGGCCTCCTGCAGGTTCGCGGCCACGGCTCGGGTCTGGGCGTCGTCGAGCTGCTCGGTCTGGACGCGCACGGTGCCCGGGGCGACGTTCGTGACGGTGGCGTGGCCGTCGGCCAGCACGTCGGTCACGGCGCGCTCGCCCGCGGCCACGTCGGTGGAGGCCGTCTGCGAGACGGTGAACTCGGAGCCGCCCCGGAACTCGATGCCGAGGTTGAAGCCGCCGCGCAGGGCGGTCAGGCCGCCGGCGAGGACGAGCAGCAGGGCGGCGAGGGCGAACCACCACCGCCAGCGCTGGATGAACGGGTAGGAGATGCGGCCCGAGTAGAGGGCGTTGCCCCAGTCGGCGAAGCGGTTCACTGGTCCTCCTCCTGGCGGCGGCGCTCGGCGCGGCGTCGCTCGGCGATCGTCATGGGCGGCGCGGTGCGCGAGCGGCGGCCGCCCCCCCGGGCGGACGAGCCCGCGCGGGGGGCGCCCGTCGCGACGAGCGGGCGCGGGGCGTCGGTGGCCGCCGCGTCGTCGGCGGCCGCCGCGTCAGCCGGCTCGTCGGAGTCCTCCGCCGGGAGCCCGGTGCGGGGGGCGTGGGCGGGCTCGCGGAAGCGGCCGGCGCCCTGATACAGGGACGGCCCGCCCAGCAGCGACGGGTCCAGTCCGGACATCGGGTGTCCCTCGCCCACGAAGCGGGTCTGGGCCAACAGCACCATGAGCGGGTGGGTGAACATGAACACCACGATCAGGTCGGCGATCGCGGTGAGGCCGAGGGTGAACGCGAAGCCGCGCACGTTGCCGACGGCCACGAAGTACAGCACGACGGCGGCCAGCAGGTTCACGGCCTTGGACGCGGTGATCGTCCGCCGGGCGCGCTTCCAGCCCTCGTGCACGGCGACGGGCACGGTGTGGCCCGCGCGCAGCTCGTCCTTGATGCGTTCGAAGTAGACGATGAACGAGTCCGCCGTCAGACCGATCGCCACGATGAGCCCGGCGATGCCCGCGAGGGACAGGCGGTAGTTGTCCGTCCAGCCCAGGATCGCGATGGTCAGCCACGTCAGCACGCCCGCCACGATGATCGAGGCGAAGGTCAGAAGGCCCAGGGCCCGATACTGGAAGAACTGGTACACGGCCACGAGGCCGAGGCCGATCAGGCCGGCGATCAGGCCCCAGAAGAGCTGGTCCCGGCCGAGCGTGGCGGAGATCTGCTGCTCGGACTCGATCGAGAAGGAGATCGGCAGGGAGCCGTAGTTGAGCTGCTCGGCCAACTGCGCCGTCGTCTGCTCGTTCAGGGTGGGGCCGCTGATCTGCGCGCTGCCGTTGGTGATGACCACGTTGGACTGCGGCGCGGAGATCACGTCCCCGTCCAGCAGGATCGCGAACTGCTTGCGCGGGTCGCCCTCGGGGT
The DNA here is from genome assembly GCF_030407635.1 of Micrococcus sp. APC 4021. Taxonomy (NCBI): domain Bacteria; kingdom Bacillati; phylum Actinomycetota; class Actinomycetes; order Micrococcales; family Micrococcaceae; genus Micrococcus; species Micrococcus sp. APC 4021. Next base: position 5,303 of record NZ_JASDCZ010000070.1, on the reverse strand, counting down.
ACGGGGTGAGCTTCTGGGTGACCTCCGTGAAGGCCTTGGTGCCCTCCTCGTCGAACTCGATGTTGACGACCCACTGGTTGGTGGAGACGCCGCCCTGGGCCTGGGCCATGCCGTTGGACGCGCCCTTGATCTGGGTGCCCGGGATGACCACGGGGCCCAGGATGTACTTCTGGGCCGGCGTGACGGCGCCGTCGGCGAGCTCCTCGGAGGGCTGGCAGGCGACGATCGCCCGGTCGGACGGCGGCGGGGGCGCGGCCGGGTCCCGCGGGGCGGTGCAGTCCGTGGCCTGGAACTCGGCCAGCAGGGCCGGGGTGACCCAGTTCGGGTCGTAGGCGTCCGCCGGCTCCCCGTCGGGCTTCGGCAGCTGGTCTTCTGGCAGGCGCTGGTCCTCGGGGGTGGCCTCCCCCGGGCCGGACTGCAGCACGGGGCGGAACTGCATGTCCGCGGACGCCTGGATCAGGCGGCGGGTCTCCTCGTCCGGGACCCCGGGCAGGGAGACGACCACGTTCTGGGAGCCCTGCGTGGCGACCTCCGCCTCGGCCACGCCGGAGCCGTCCACACGCTGGCGGATGATCTCCACGGCCTGGTCCAGCTGCTCGGGGGTGACGGACTCGCCCGTCGAGGTCTCGGGGGCCAGCACCATCTGCGTGCCGCCCTCGAGGTCGAGGGCGAGCTTGGGAGCCCAGGAGGCCGCGCCGGAGGCCACGCCCCCGCCGAGGATCGCGGCCAGGACCACGAGGAGGGCGGCCAGCCAGGTCAGGGTGCGCCCGGCGGAGCCGGAGGGTGTTCTCTTCGCCATTGCTCAGGTGCTTCCGTCACATCCGAGCGGCCCCGCCAGGCGGGGCCGCGTGTGCAGGGGTGGGTGGGCCTCAGGCCAGGTCGTCGCGGCGCGGACGCGGGTCGGCGTCGTCGGCGCGGTACTCGGTGCCGGGGGCGTCATCCCGACGCGACGGGTCCGTGGTGGGCGCGGCGGCCGCGGCGGCCGTCTCGGGCTCCACGACGGTGGTGATGCCCTGCAGGTGCACGTCCATGCGCGTGCCCGGGGCGGTCTCCAGCGTCACCCGCTGGGCCTCGGCGTCCACGGCCACGACGGTGCCGAAGATGCCGGCGCCGGTCATGACCTCGAGGCCCGGGGCGAGGGTGCTGCGCATCTGCGCCTGCTGCTGCTGCATCTTCTTGCCCTTGCGGAAGGAGAGGAAGAGCATCACCGCGAGCAGGGCGAAGGCGAAGAGCATGAGCAAGCTGCCACCGCCTCCCTGGGCCTGCTGGGCGATCACGGGCAGGGTCGCGGCGGTGGCGACGGGCATGGGGGACTCCTGATGCTCGGGGTGGGCGGGCCTGTCCAGTGTAGGGGCCCGCCCTGGGCGTCACGGCCCCGGCGTGGCCTCTGGAGCGGCGAGGCCCAGGTGCTCCCAGGCCCCCGGCAGCGCGACGCGGCCACGGGGGGTGCGCGCCACCATGCCCTCGCGGATGAGGAAGGGCTCGGCCACGGTCTCCACGGTCTCGGCCTCCTCCCCCACGGCGGTGGCCAGCGTGCTGAGCCCCACGGGCCCGCCGCCGAACGTGGTGCACAGGGCGGTGAGCACGGACCGGTCGAGCCGGTCCAGGCCCCGCCCGTCGACGTCGTACATGTCCAGGGCGGCGGCGGCGTCGTGCGGGCCGACCTCGGCCAGCCCCTTCACGAGCGCCCAGTCCCGCACCCGGCGCAGCAGCCGGTTGGCGATGCGCGGGGTGCCGCGCGAGCGCCGGGCGATCTGCCGGTACCCCTCCGTGGCCAGCCGCATGTCCAGCAGCAGGGCGGAGCGGCGCAGGACGCGCTCGAGCTCCTCCTCGGTGTAGAAGTCCAGGTGGCCCGTGAAGCCGAAGCGGTCGCGCAGCGGCCCCGGCAGGAGGCCGGCCCGCGTGGTGGCGCCCACGAGCGTGAAGGGCGGCAGCTCGAGCGGGATCGAGGTGGCGCCGGCGCCCTTGCCCACCACGATGTCCACGCGGAAGTCCTCCATGGCCATGTAGAGCATCTCCTCGGCCGGGCGGGACATCCGGTGGATCTCGTCGAGGAAGAGCACCTCGCCCTCGGTGAGCGAGGACAGGATGGCCGCGAGGTCGCCCGCGTGCTGGATCGCGGGGCCGGAGGACAGCCGCAGGGGGGCGTTCATCTCCGCGGCCACGATCATCGCCAGCGTGGTCTTGCCGAGCCCGGGCGGGCCGGAGAGCAGGACGTGGTCCGCGGCGCGGTCCCGCAGCCGGGCGGAGGCGAGCATGAGGTCCAGCTGCTCGCGCACGCGCATCTGGCCCACGAACTCGTCCAGGTGCTTGGGGCGCAGCGCGACCTCGAGCCGGCGCTCCTCCGGGTCGACGGCCGCCGCGGACAGCGGTGAGGACTCCGCGCTCATCGCCCGCCTCGCACCGCGCCGGCCATGCCGACGTCGCGCAGGGTGGCGCGCAGCAGCGCGGCGACGTCGCGGCCCTCGTCCAGCTCCGGGCGGGCCGCCACGGTGGCCTCGACGGCCTTGAGCGCCTCCTTCTCGGACCAGCCCAGGCCGGCCATCGCCTGCACGACGTCGGCGTGCCAGAGCGCCTCGACGGTCGGCTCGGCGCTCGCCTCGGCCTCCGCCTCGGGCACCGGCTCCCCGGTGGGCGCGAGGCGGCCGGAGAGCTCGACGATGATCTTGCGCGCCATCTTCGGCCCGATGCCGGGCACGCGGGTGAGGGTCTTCTCGTCCTCCTCGGTGACCGCCCGGCGCACGGTCTCGGGGTGGTGGACGGAGAGGATCGCCAGGGCGAGGCGGGGACCCACGCCGTTGGCCGTGATGAGCACCTCGAACACCTCGCGCTCGTCGCGGTCCGCGAAGCCGTAGAGGGTCAGGGCGTCCTCCTTGACCACGAGGTGGGTCTGCACCGCCCCCGGCCGGCCCTCGTGCAGGGTGGACAGCGTCTGCGGGGTGGCGGAGAACTGCACACCCAGGCCGCCGACGGCGATGACCGCCCGGTCGAGGGCCACGTGCTCGACGGTGCCGCTGAGCGAGGCGATCATGAGGGGCCCTCCTGTCGGGACGGACGGACGCCGGTCGGCGCGGATTCGAACATATCATCGAACGCCGGCCCGGCAGCGGCCTACCGGCGACGCCCGCCGCCCGCCGAGCGCTCGGCGTCGAGCCAGGCCCGCTGCGCGGCGGTGAGCTGGCCCCGCGGGCGGGCGCGCGCGGGCGCCTTGGCGGCGAACTGCGAGCGCCCCGCCCGGGAGGCGAGGTCTGCGGTGTCGAGGCCGGTCTGGCCGGCGGCCGCGCCGAGGGCGGTGCCGCGCCAGCCGTGGGCGATGGCCAGGGCGAGGGCGTCGGCGGCGTCGGCCGGGCGCGGCGGGGCGTCGAGGCGGAGGATCCGGGTGACCATCGTGGTGACCTGCTCCTTGCCCGCGTCGCCGTGTCCGGTGACGGCGGCCTTGACCTCGGAGGGGGTGTGCAGGCCCACGGGGACGCCGGCGCGTGCGGCCGCGGCGATCGCCACGCCCGCGGCCTGGGCCGTGCCCAGCACGGTCGGCGTGTTCGTGTTCGCGAACATGCGCTCGACGGCGGCGCGGTCGGGCCGGTGCGCGGCGAGGACCGCGGAGACGGCCTCGTCGATGCGCAGGAGCCGCTGGTCGAGCGAGGCGGTGGGCGGGGTGCCCGCAACCTCGACGTGGACGAGCGCGGCCCGCCGTCGCGCGTCCACGTCCACCACGGCGATCCCGCAGCGGGTGAGCCCCGGGTCCACCCCGAGGATCCGGACGACGTCGGCGGGCCGGCGCGCGCTCAGCGCGATCAGTCCTCGTCGAGCTCGGCGAGGACCTCGGGGGCGATGTCCACGTTCGAGAAGACGTTCTGGACGTCGTCGAGGTCCTCGAGCGCATCGGCCAGCTTGAGGAAGGTGCGGGCGCCCGACGCGTCCAGGTCCACCTTCATGGTGGGGACGAACTCGAGCTCGTCGGACTCGTACTCCACGCCCGCCTCGTCGAGGGCCTTGGCCACGGACTGCAGGTCGGAGGGGTCCGAGAGGATCTCGAAGGAGTCGCCGGAGAGGACGACCTCCTCGGCGTCGGCGCCGCCCTCGAGCACGGCCTCGAGCAGGCCGTCCTCGGTGTTGCCGTCGGCGGGCAGGCGCACGAGGCCCTTGCGCTCGAAGAGGAAGGAGACGGAGCCGGAGTCCGCCATGGTGCCGCCGTTGCGGGTGACGGCCGCACGCACGTCCGCGGCGGCGCGGTTCTTGTTGTCGGTCAGGCACTCGACCAGCAGCGCGGAGCCCTGGGGGCCGCGGACCTCGTACATGATCTCGGCGTAGTCGATGACCTCGCCGGTCAGGCCGGCGCCGCGCTTGACGGCGCGGTCGATGTTGTCGTTGGGCACCGAGGCCTTCTTGGCCTTGGACACGGCCAGATCGAGCGCGGGGTTGCCGGCGACGTCGGGGCCGCCGGCCCGCGCCGCGACCTCGATGTTCTTGATGTACTTCGCGAACGCCTTGGCGCGCCGCGCGTCGATGACGGCCTTCTTGTGCTTGGTGGTCGCCCATTTGGAATGTCCTGCCATCACGCCTCCTCAGGTCTGGATCTCGTCTGCTGGCTCGACCGCCCAGTCTAGCGACGCCCGGTGGGGTGGTGCGGATCACGGCTGACTACACTCGCGCCCATGACCCACACCTCCGCGTCCTCCGTCCTGCCCGCCGACCACCCGCTGGCGACCCCCTCCGACCTGCCCTACGGGCTGCCCGACTTCTCCGCCGTCTCCGACGCGCAGCTGGCCGAAGCCGTGCGCGCGGGCATGACGGCCCAGCGCGCCGAGGTCGACCAGATCCTCGGGGCGGCCACGGCGCCGACCTTCGAGAACACCGTCCGTGCGCTCGAGCTGTCCGGCCAGCTGCTGCGCCGCTCCGCCGCGATGTTCTTCACGCTCGTCGGCTCGGACGGTACGGACGCGCGGCAGGCCCTGGCCGAGGAGCTCTCCCCCGAGCTCGCGGCCCACGAGGACGCGATCCTGCTGGACCCGCGGCTGGCCTCGCGCGTCGCGGCGATCGACGACGGCGGCCTCACGGGCGAGGACGCCCGCCTGCTGGAGGCGCTGCGCCTGCGCCTCTCCCTGGCGGGGGCGGACCTGGACGAGGCCGCGCGCGAGGAGCTGCGCGGGATCAACACGGAGCTGGCGTCCCTCTCGGCCGCCTACACGCGCCGCCTCGTCGCGGACACCGCGGCCCGCGCCGTGCTCGTCACGGACCGCGAGCGCCTGGCCGGTCTGAGCGAGGACGACCTGGCCGCGGTGTCCGCGACGAGGCGGCGCGTG
>NZ_JASDCZ010000007.1:0-38380 GCF_030407635.1 Micrococcus sp. APC 4021 | reverse complement strand
ATCACACGGTGGCCGCGTCCACGTCTGAGACGACACGCCCGACCACCGGGCGCTACACCACTATGCGGGACTCAACTTTAGCGGCCCGGTTCTTCCTCGCCCAGCTGCTGGTGGTGGGGGCCAGCGTGCTGGCCGCGGTGGTGGTGGCCTCCCTGGCCGGCCCACCACTGTTCCACGAGCACCTGGAACAGGCCGGGGCCGGACACGATGCAGCCCAGATGCTGCACGTGGAGCAGGCCTACCGGGACGCCAATTTCTGGACCCTGGGCGTGGCCCTGGCCACGGCCTTGATCTGTTGTCTGGCATTGACCTGGCATGTCGCCCGCCGGATCCAGAGTCCGATCAACGCCCTGACCCAGGCGGCCAAGGCCATGGCCGGTGGACGGTACGACACCCGCGTGCCGGCCATGGGCGCCGGCACCGAGGTGGAGGAGCTGGCAGGGTCTTTCAACACCATGGCCGCACGGCTTCAGCGCACCGAGGACACCCGTCGACGGATGCTCTCGGACCTGGCCCACGAGCTGCGCACCCCCGTCTCCGTGCTGACCGTCTACCACGAGGCCCTGCAAGACGGGGTGTCCCACTGGGACGAGCCCACCGGTGAGCTGATGGGCGAGCAGCTGGCCCGGTTGACCCGGCTGGTGGAGGACATCAACGACGTCTCCCGCGCCGAGGAGGGCCGGATCGAACTGGACCGCAGCCCCCAAGGGGTCAGCGGGCTGCTGCATGCCGCGACCGAGGCCCACAAGGAGGCCTACGCCACCAAGGGCGTGGCCCTGACCATGGACGCCGATCCGGGCCTGGCCGTGGACGTGGACCGCCAGCGCATGGGCCAGGTCCTGGGCAACCTGCTCACCAACGCCCTGCGCCACACCCCGGCCGGGGGCCGGGTCACCCTCAAGGCCCGACAAAGCCCGTCCGGGGTCACGCTCAGCGTCACCGACACCGGGGAGGGGATCTCTCCCGAGCACCTGCCGCACGTCTTCGAACGCTTCTACCGCGGGGACACCGCCCGCGACCGTGACCACGGCGGCTCCGGGGTCGGCCTGGCCATCTCCCGAGCTCTCATCCAGACCCACGGCGGCACCTTGAGCGCCACCTCCACCACGGCCGGGGCGACGTTCACCATCGACCTGCCCACCAAGCAGCCCCCGACCAGCCCACCTACCGGCGCACCCGTTTATCCACCGTGAACACCGGCGCTCCACCCCTTGAATGATACCCCCGGGGGGTATATACCAAGAGGAGAGGCGCCGTCCGGCGCCGCCCTCAGACCTGAAGGAGACCGTCATGACCGAATCCGCCCGCACCCCGCTGCCGGGGGCCACCAACGGCTGCTCGTGCTGCGCCCCAGCCGCCGACGCCACCGCCCCCGCCGGGCACCAGAGTGCCGACCCAACCGGGACGAGCGCCGGCGACGCGACCTACCAGGTGGAGGGCATGACCTGCGGACACTGCGTGGGCTCCGTCGCCGAGGCCGTGAGCGCCCTGGACGGGGTGGACGATGTCCGGGTCGAACTGGTCGCCGGCGGGGCCTCCCCCGTCACCGTGACCGGGCCCGCCTCCGCGGACTCCGTGCGGACGGCCATCGAAGCGGCCGGCTACCGCGTCCGGATCTAACCGACCCATCCCCTCGAGGTCGGCGCCCCACCGCCGAGCCGGTCGCCGAACAGACCGCCGAGCAGAAGGAACACCATGAGCACCCCGCACCACCACGATCACCCCACCGACCAGACCGCCGAACACCCAGACCCGAACCCCCACGCCGGCCACGCCAACCACACCGACCATGCCGCCCACCACCCCGCGGACGCGGCCGCCCACGGGCAGGCCATGCCCCAGGGCCACGCCCACTCGGCCCTGGACGAGGACCACCAGGTCCACGACCACGGTCAGCACGCCGGGCATTCCACCGCGATGTTCAAGAACCGGTTCTGGGTCTCACTGGTGCTCTCCATCCCGGTGGTGTTCTTCAGCCACATGGTCGGGCAGCTGCTGGGCTACCACGTCCCCGAGTTCCCGGGCTCGGCGTGGATCGCCCCGGTGCTGGGCACCGTGATCTACCTCTATGGCGGCATGCCCTTCCTGAAGGGCGGGCTGACCGAGTTGCGCGCCCGCCAGCCCGGGATGATGCTGCTGATCGCGATGGCCATCACGGTGGCCTTCGTCGCCTCCTGGGTCACGACCCTGGGCATCGGGGACCTGATGCTGGACTTCTGGTGGGAGCTGGCGCTGCTGGTGGTCATCATGCTGCTGGGCCACTGGATGGAGATGCGCGCCCTGGGCGCGGCCTCCTCCGCCTTGGACGCGCTGGCGGCGCTGCTGCCGGAGGAGGCCGAGAAGGTCGTGGACGGTGACACCATCACCGTGCCGATCACCGAGTTGGCCGTGGGCGATGTGGTGCTAGTGCGGGCCGGGGCCCGGGTGCCGGCCGACGGGACCATCCTCGAGGGCGCCGCGGAGTTCGACGAGGCGATGATCACCGGGGAGTCGAAGCCCGTGCTGCGCCAGGCCGGGGACACGGTGGTCGCTGGGACCGTGGCCACCGACAACACCGTGCGGGTGAAGGTGGCCGCCGTCGGGACCGACACGACCCTGGCCGGGATCCAGCGGATGGTCGCCGACGCCCAGGAATCCTCCTCCCGCGCCCAGGCGTTGGCCGACCGGGCGGCGGCCCTGCTGTTCTGGTTCGCCCTGGTTGCGGCGATCATCACCGCGATCGTGTGGACCGCGATCGGCCAGCCCACCGACGCGGTCACCCGCACCGTGACCGTGCTGGTGATCGCCTGCCCGCACGCCCTGGGCCTGGCCATCCCGCTGGTGATCGCCCTCTCCACGGAGAAGGCCGCCAAGTCCGGGGTCCTGATCAAGGACCGGATGGCCCTGGAGCGGATGCGCACCATCGACGTGGTCCTGTTCGACAAGACCGGCACCCTGACCGAGGGCGCCCACGTCGTCACCGCCGTCACCGCGATGCCCGGCGTGTCCGAGGCAGAACTGCTGGCGGTGGCCGCCGCGGCCGAGGCTGACAGCGAGCACCCCGTGGCCCGGGCCATCGTCACCGCCGCCGGGCAGCACCCGCAGGCCAGCACGTTGCGCAAGCGCGGCACGGACTTCAGTGCTGCCATGGGCCGCGGGGTGCGCGCCACCGTGGACGGCTCCGAGATCCTCGTCGGGGGCCCGAACATGCTGCGCGAGCTTAACCTGACCATGCCGGCGGAGATCACTGAGCACACCGCCTCCTGGACCGCGCGCGGGGCCGGGGTGTTGCACGTGCTGCGCGAGGGGTCCGTTATCGGCGCGGTCGCCGTGGAGGACAAGGTCCGCCCCGAGTCCCGGGCCGCCGTGGCCGCCCTGCACGCCCGCGGCATCAAGGTCGCGATGATCACCGGCGATGCCCGCCAGGTCGCCGAGGCCGTCGGGGCGGACCTGGGCATCGACGAGGTCTTCGCCGAGGTCCTCCCCCAGGACAAGGACACCAAGGTCACCGAGTTGCAGTCCCGGGGACTGTCCGTGGCCATGGTGGGCGACGGCGTCAACGACGCCCCGGCGCTGGCGCGGGCCGAGGTCGGCATCGCCATCGGCGCCGGCACCGACGTGGCCATGGAGTCCGCCGGCGTTGTGCTGGCCAGCAACGACCCCCGCGCGGTGCTGTCGATGATCGAGCTCTCCCAGGCCAGCTACACCAAGATGATCCAGAACCTGGTGTGGGCCACCGGCTACAACGTGCTCGCCGTGCCGCTGGCCGCCGGCGTGCTCGCCCCGATCGGGTTCGTGCTCTCCCCCGCGGTGGGCGCGATCCTGATGTCCGTCTCCACCATCGTGGTCGCCCTCAACGCCCAGCTGCTGCGCCGGATCGACCTGGACCCGGAGCACCTGGCTCCTCTCGAGCGCCCCCGGTCGCAGGCTGCCCTTCAGCCGGCTGCGGTTTCCTGATCTCGCCCCTTGGCGTGAACCCTGATGTGAACCCTCAACCCACCATGAAAGGACCCACCATGAAACGCACCATGACGCTGACCGCCCTGGCCCTGGCCTCCGCCCTGACCTTGACCGCCTGCGGCACCGGCGCCCAGGACGAGAACGCCGGCGCTGAGGCCTCGGCCACTGCGGCCAGCTCCGCCCCGGCCGCCACCCCTGCGGCGACGGCCACCGCGACACCGTCCACCACGGCGACCGGTTCGGCTGAGGAGGTCTCCGCCGAGCACAACGACGCGGACGTGATGTTCGCCCAAATGATGATCCCGCACCACCAGCAGGCCGTTGAGATGAGCGAGATGCTGCTGGCCAAGGATGACGTCCCGGCGGAGGTGGCCGCGTTCGCCCAGAAGGTCATCGACGCCCAGGGGCCGGAGATCAAGCGCATGAACTCCATGCTCACCGCCTGGGGCCAAGACCCCGTGGACACGGACGGCATGGACGGTATGGAGGGCATGGACCACGGCGGGATGTCCGGGATGATGTCCGAGGAGGACATGACCGCCCTCGACCAGGCCCAGGGCACCGAGGCCGCCCGGTTGTACCTGGAGCAGATGACCGCCCACCACAAGGGCGCCGTGGACATGGCCAAGGACGAGGCCAAGGACGGCCAGAACCCGCAGGCCGTGCAGCTCGCCGAGCAGGTCATCGCCGACCAGGAGGCCGAGATCACCGAAATGCAACAGATGCTCGACAAGCTCTGAGCACCGTCGTCCGCTGCGGGGATCCGGTGAGACGCGGCTGGCGATAGACCCCGAAACCGGAACGGGTCCTCCAGGAAAGGAGACGAGCATGCAGGACAAGATCAAGGTCGCGGTGAACGGGTACGGGGTCATCGGCAAACGCGTCGCCGACGCGGTCCGGGCCCAGGAGGACATGGCGCTGGTCGGAGTCAGTGACGTCATCGCTGACTACCGCATCGCGACTGCGGCCGGGAAGGGTATCCCCGTCTACGCCTCTACCGAGCAGGCCCTACCGGTGATGGCGGATGCCGGCCTTCCCGTCGTCGGAGGCCTGCACGACCTGCTCGAGAACGTTGACGTCGTGGTGGACTGCACCCCGGCCCAGGTGGGCGCCGGCAACCTGGAGCTCTACCGTGCCCACGGGGTCAAATCCGTGTTCCAGGGCGGGGAGAAGCACGATCTCACCGGCCACTCCTTCGTCGCCCACGCCAACTACGCCACCGCCCTGGGCCGGGACAGCACCCGGGTGGTGTCCTGCAATACCACCGCCACCGTCCGGGCCCTTACCGCGCTGAAGGACGTCGGACTGCTGTCCAAGGCCCGGGGGGTGCTCATCCGCCGGGCCACCGATCCGTGGGAATCGGACCATTCCGGGATCATGAACACCATCGTCCCCGAGGGCCGAATCCCCAGCCATCAGGGGCCCGACGCCCAGTCGGTGGTCCCGGACCTGGACGTGGTCACCATGGCCGCCAAGGGAGCCCACACTCAGAACCACCTGCACTACTGGACGATCGAGCTCACCCGCCCGGCCGAGAAGCAGGAGGTGTTGGAGACGTTCCGGGCGATGCCGCGGATCGCCTTCGTCCGGCGCTCGGACGGCGTCGTGGCGGTCAATAGCACCGTGGAACTCATGGAGGACCTGGGCCGGCCCCGGGGTGATATGTATGAGGTGGCCCTCTGGGAAGACATCCTCACCGTGGACGGCAACGAGCTGTACTACACCTACACGGTGGACAACCAGGCGATCGTCATCCCCGAGAACATCGACGCGATCCGGGCCCTCACCGGAACCGTCGACGACGGCGGCGAGTCCATCCGGTGCACCGACCGCGCCTTGGGGGTGCGCCAGGACTTCGTGCGCTCCTCGGTGGCTGCCCGTTGAACTGCGCGGCAGACGCCGCTGAGGCGGTGCCCGGCCCCAGGAATGGGGGGTGGTCGGACACCGCTTCGGCGGCCGCGGACTACCGCAGCGGTCCTATGGCCTCCGGTCAGGTGCGAGAGGCCGTCGCGATCGCGTTGATGGCCTCATCCAACACCGCATTGAACTGCGCTGGGCTCTGGGCCGTACTCAGCCCTTCGGTCAGGGCGCGGGAGAAGCTGGCGATCACGCCGTGGTTGCGGGCCAGCAGGGTGGTGGCCTGGGCCCGGGTATAGCCGCCCGACAGGGCCAGGACGCGGATCACTCGGGGATGGTCCACGAACTCGCGGTAGAAGTCCGCCCGCTCCGGCAGCGTCACTTTGAGGATGACCGACTGGTCGTCTCCGAGCTTGTCCAGTTGGGCGAGGATTGCCGCCTTGAGCTGGTCCTCCACCTCGGCCTTGCGGGGGCTGCGGATATCCACCTCGGGCTCGATGATGGGCACCAGCCCGGTAACGAGGATCTGACGGGCGAGCCCGAACTGCTGCTCCACGACGGAGCCCACCCCGTCCCCGGGCAGCTTGATGACCGAGCGCATCTTCGTTCCGAACATGTGCTTTTCGACGGCTCGAGACAGTAAGTCATCCAGGTGCGGGATGGGTTTCATGAGCTGGGCGCCTTGCTGTTCCGGGGCCAAGCCCTGGTCGATTTTGAGGAAGGGCACGATGCCTTTGCTGTTCCACAGGTAGTCGCCCGTGGGGGAACCCTCCACCTGGCGGTTCATTGTGTTCTCGAACAGGATGGCCCCCATGACGCGCTCACCGTCGAAGCTGGGGCTGGTGATGATACGTGTGCGCAACTGGTGTACCAGGTCGAACATCTCCTCTGGGCCGGAGTAGGCATCCTTGTCGATCCCGTAGAGGTGCAAGGCCGCCGGGGTGCTGCCCCCGCTCTGGTCCAGCGCCGCGACGAATCCGGCACCGTTCCTGACCCTCTGATACTTCTCCGAGTCCATGGGAGCCTTCCGCGGCGAGGGAGCACGGTGGTCCGGGTTCCCTGCGCGCGTCATGGACGACTGGCCGCCCTCAAGGGGGAACGGTCATCAGCAGGCTCAACCCAGGGTGACGAGCAGGTCGGCGCAGGCCTGCTCACACCGGCGGCAGGCCTCGGCACACACCTTGCAGTGCTCGTGCATCTGGGCGTGGCTCTCGCATTCGTCCCCGCACGTCTTGCAGGCGGCCCGGCAGGCCTCGAGCAGGGCGCGGGTGGTCTCGACGTTGTTGCCGGTCTGCCGGGACAGCATCCGGCCTGTGGCGGCGCAAACATCGGCGCAGTCCAGGTTCAACCGGATGCACTGCCTCAGGTCGGCCACCATGTCCTCGGCCAGGCAGGCGTCCGCGCAGGCCGTGCAGGTCTGGGCGCACTCGAAGCAGGCCTGGATGCACTCGGCCAGCTTCTGCCGGTCGATGTTGCCCACATTCTTTGGGTAGGTGTCCAGCATGGCGCTCACGTGATGGGTCATGATGTGCTCCTTCGTCGATCTGATCCGACGCACCGGCCTTCGCCGGCCCGCCCTGCCATCGACCGTAGACCGCCCCGCCGACGCGGGTGAAGGGCTCAACCTTGAAGGTTCCGTGAAGATCGCCGGCCACGGAGGCCCGCGGACTCCTTTACGGGCAGGGATGACGCAGGTGTGACCAGCCGCCCCTCAGCCCGGCCGACGGCCCTGAGGACCACGCCGACGGGGAGGACCAGCAGGGCTCGCCTCAACGTGGATCCTGTCGGACCGGACGGTCGGTGTCAGGAAGAGCGCTTATGCGATCCGACCAGGGGCGTCGAGGCCGCCGGTGCAGGGTTGCCGGGTGCATTCGGATCGAGGATCGCAATTTCGAGCCAGGCGGTTCGTGGAGACGCTCCGGGTCAACGGCCTGGTCGGGTCGATGGGCAGGGTCGGTGCTGCTGGGGACAACGCGGCAATGGAATCCTTCTTCGCGCTGTTGCAGAAGAACGTGCTGAACCGGCGTCGCTGGCAGTCCTTCGACCAGCTCTGGCTCGCGATCGTGAGCTGGATCGAGCGGACCTATCACCGCCGTCGTAGGCAGGCCCGTCTCGGGAAGCTCACCCCTGTCGAGTTCGAGATGGTTCAATCAGTCCAGGCGGCTGCCGCCGCCTGATAACTCGTGTCGCGCAAACTCATGGCAGACCCTTCTCACGCGCCTGAATCTCGCCGTCATGGATCGACAGCACCTCGGTCTGTGCGCCAGCCCGCTCCAGAAGCGCCGCGCAGGCTCTGACTGACCGACATCAGGAAGCACTTCACGGCTGAGGAGAAGCTCTGTCTCTGCGCGAACAAGGCCGTCGCAGGCCGCGGCGGTGCAGCCGTGGTGGCTGGGTGCCTGGTGCACGAGGACCGGGGCTCGCAGTTCCGATCTGGCCTATTTCAGGACGCGCGCACCCGTCATGGGCCGATCGGCTTCGTACTCGACGTCCTGACGCGCGGTTCTGCCGGCCGGTCGGCCTGATCCCGCGCTCCGGGTGATCACGGCGTCGGATCGAGCCTGACAGGTCAGCGTCGGCGCCGTGGTGGATGGCATGCACCACCCCCACGAGCGCCGTGTCGCGTTCAGCACTCTGGTGGGCCTACCTGCCCCCTCACTCCGCCAGGAATTCCAGCAGGATCCGGTTGAACTCCTCGGAGTGGCTGGTGTTGAAGCCGTGCGGGGCATCCTTGACCAGTTCGACGCGGCTGCCGTCGATCGCCTTGTGCGTCCGCTTGCCGGAGCCCTCGAACGGCACGATCTGGTCGGCGTCGCCGTGCAGGACCAGGGCCGGCACAGTCACTGCGGGCAGGTCGCGGCGGAAGTCGGTGGCCCCGAACGCGTCCATGCAGGCCAGCGCCGCCGTCTGGTCGGACTGCAGCGCCATCCGGATGGCCTCCTGGCGCTGTTCCTCGGTGACCTTCAGGCTGCTGGTCAGGCCGGCGAGCTTGGGGGTGGAGAAGAACGTCGTCGTGAAGTCGTCGAAGAACGACTCGCGGTCCTTCTCGAGACCCGCGCGCATCTCGGCGGCCTGCTTCTCGGTCAGCGGGCCGTCCGGGTTGTCGTCGGTCTTCAGCAGGTACGGGGGCACGGCGCCGGCGAACACCACCGAGTGGATCCGGTCCGCGCCGAATCGGGACATGTAGCGCGCCACCTCGCCGCCGCCCATCGAGAAGCCCACGAGCGTCACGTCGCGCAAGTCGAGCTCGGTGAGCAGGCCGTACAGGTCGGCGGTCATCGTGTCGTAGTCGTAGCCGCCGGCGGGCTTCTCCGAGGCGCCGAAGCCGCGCCGGTCGTAGGTGATCACGCGATAGTGCGGGGACAGGGCTGCGACCTGGTCCTTCCAGGAGTCGAGGGTCAGCGGCCAGCCGTGGATGAGGACCACGGGGCGCCCATGGCCGGACTCCTCCACGTTCAGCCCGATCGTGCCGTGGTCTGTGGGGATCTGCATGAGGGTCATGTGCGCATGCCTTCCTGTGCTCTCGGGGGACGACGGCGGCGCTCGGCCGCCGCTTCCTCCTCACGCTAGGCACGCGCTCGGCACGTGTCAAGTTGAGTCCCGCATAGTGGTGTAGCGCCCGGTGGTCGGGCACGTCGTTCCAGACGTGGACGCGGCCACCGTGTGATCCTTCGAGTCAACCTCTCACAGAATCCTCGAATGGAGTCATCACGATGACCGCTCCTCATATTCTCGACCCTGCCGGCCTGCTGGGCGAAGCCCTGTCCGAGGCCTCCCCGGACATGATGCGCCACCTGCTGCAGACGATGATCAACACCCTGCTCTGCGCTGACGCCGATGCGGTGGTCGGCGCCGAATGGGGCAAACCCTCCCGTGACCGCACGGCCCAGCGCAATGGGTACCGGCACCGGGACCTGGACACCCGGGTCGGCACCGTGGACGTGGCCATCCCGAAGCTGCGCTCGGGCACCTACTTCCCGGAATGGCTGCTCGAGCGGCGCAAGCGGGCCGAATCGGCGCTGATCACCGTGGTCGCAGACTGCTACCTGGCCGGTGTCTCTACCCGGCGGATGGACAAGCTGGTCAAGACCTTGGGCATCAATGCCCTGTCGAAGTCCCAGGTGTCCCGGATGGCCGCGGACCTCGATGAGCAGGTGGAGGCCTTCCGCCACCGGCCGCTCGGGGAGGCGGGACCGTTCACGTTCGTTGCCGCGGACGCGTTGACGATGAAGGTGCGTGAGGGCGGGCGTGTGGTCAACGCGGTGGTGCTCATCGCCACCGGGGTCAACGGCGACGGCCACCGCGAAGTGTTGGGCCTGCGGGTGGCCACCAGCGAGACCGGGGCGGCGTGGAACGAGTTCTTCGCCGACTTGGTCGCCCGGGGCCTGGCCGGGGTCCGGCTGGTCACCTCTGATGCCCACCCCGGGCTCAAGGACGCCATCGCCGCGAACCTGCCCGGTGCGGTGTGGCAACGCTGCCGCACCCACTACGCGGCGAACCTGATGGGCATCACCCCGAAGAGCATGTGGCCGGCGGTGAAGGCCATGCTCCACTCGGTCTACGACCAGCCCGATGCCGCCAGCGTCAACGCCCAGTTCGACCGGCTGCTGGACTACGTGAGCGAGAAACTGCCGGTGGTGGCCGAGCACCTCGATGCTGCCCGGGCCGACATCCTGGCGTTCACCACATTCCCCAAGGACGTCTGGACCCAGATCTGGTCGAACAACCCGGCCGAGCGGCTCAACCGCGAGATCCGCCGCCGCACCGACGCGGTGGGCATCTTCCCCAACCGGGCGGCCATCGTACGACTGGTGGGCGCGGTGCTGGCCGAGCAGACAGACGAGTGGGCCGAGGGCCGTCGCTACCTCGGCCTGGAGGTCCTGGCCCGCTGCCGACTCACCACCGTCAGCAACACGGGAAGCGAGGTGAACCCCGACACCGCGCCCGCCCTCGAGTTCAGCGCCTGACAACCCCAACGAAGGAATCAGCCGCTACACCACTTCATGGGGCTTGACCATCGGATCTGGCTGGTCAGTGAGGAGTTCATCGGCCAGGAGGAAGAGGATTCCCCGGGCGCCGAGTGAAGCCTTCGCGACAACGAAAGCGCCGCCCCTGAAGCCAGGGGCGGCGCTTTGGCGTGTGCTGGGGTATCAGCCGAACCAGCCAGTCGGGGCCTTCTCGTGAGGCAACGTGTCCGGGACTTCCACGCGCCCCAGGGCCTCATGGATGGACCAGAACGGCCCGTTCTCGGACGTGAGCCGATCAGTCAGCGGGTAGAACACGTCACGGAACCACGCGACCATGGCGCCGGCATCACCGGTGGCGCGGGTGGCCTCCCACGATCCCCACATGGCCTCCAGGACTGTGCCAGCCTCCTCGTGGCGCCACCACTGCGGGTCCCACCGTAGGGCCTTCGGGTTGCGGCGGAAGTGGGGCAGGAACCACTCCGTGACCCACTCCTCAGCGGTCGAGAACACCAGCTCAGCGGCCTCGGGCTGCTCCGCCTCGGCCTCGTCGTACTCCATCGCCATGGTCATCGCGAAATCACCTCCTGCCGGCCCTGCTCGGCGGCGCGGTTGTGCACTCCGCGCCGTCCGTGCTGCTTGGTCGCAGCCAGTGCCTTCTTCGGGTCCATCGCGAAGCTCTGGAGCTGGCGCACTCGGGCCTGGACCATCTGCGGCGACGTCTGCTCCAGCTGCCCCAGATTCACCCTCCCGGTGCCGGCCGCGCGCTCATTGGCGGCCGCCACACGCGCGGCCGCCAAGCCCTCTGGTGCCGCGCTGGCCTCCTCAGCGCGCTCTCGGGCGAACTCGCGACGCGCGGCCAGGCCATCGGTGTCCAACGTGGGCTGCACGCCCTTCCCGGCGTCCTCGGCCCGCTCGGCGCGCTCCAGCGACTCCCCCTCCTCCATGCGCTCACGGTCAGCCTCCGCCTCCAGCCGTTCAGCCTTGGCCGCGTGGCGGGCAGTCACGGCTTCCACCGCCTCGGGACGGTCCTGGCCGGCCTCGCGGTCGGCTTGCGGCACCCACTCCGGCACATGCGCGGCGATAGCGCGGTCAACGTCCGCGTCACGGCCCACCCACTTCTTCACGTGAGCACCCGCGGAGCGCGGATCGTTGGCCTCCGCCAGCAGCTCGTCGCCATTCGCCCGACCCAGCAGGTCAAGCGCCTGGCCCTTGGACAGCTGCTTGGTGGTGTCCCGTTCGTGACTCATGGCGTAGATCGGGAACGTCGTTGGCCCCGCGGCCTCCGGTCCGTTCGCCCTGGCTCGTTCCTGGTCCGCTCGCCGATCCATCACGCGCATCTGCAACCGGTCGTCCAAAGCGTCGCGCAGGGCCGCGTGACGCTCCTCCTGGCTGCTCGGGTGCTCCCGGTTGATCTTCTGGAGGTCGATGCCGTAGGTCGCGCGAATCACGTCCGCGCCGTGCATCCATGCCGACTGCGCGGCCGGGTTTGATTCGCCCAGCGTGGCGGCCACCGCCATGCGGTCCGCAATGGACTCCGACCCGGCGTGCTTCCAGAACTCGGCACGGTAGAGGTCGTGCTGCACCACTCGTGCGGCGTTGGCCTCCATGCGCTGCCGGTCACGCGAAGCGGCCACGTCCGTGGACGCGCCGACTTGCCGGCGACGTGCGCGGGACTCGGCCACCTGCATGATGCTTCCAGCGGCGATTCGGACCATCCGTCCGAAGTCCTCGGCAACCTGCGATTCCTCATCCTCGGCCATAGCCGTTTCCCCTTTCGGTGTACTGCTCACGGACTGCCCCGCGTGCAGGAGTCGTGGGTGTGACCAATCGATGCACCCGCTCCGCGGCCGCGATCAACGCCACCACGTCACGGGACAGTTGCGGACGATCCTGGCCCAGCTGCCCGCCGATCATCGTCCGGGACAGACGGTTGGCCTGGTTGACCACGGCCAGCCATCCGCGCTCACTCGACCGTGACCCGAACCGCGCGGCCTGACGTACCCGATACGCGCCAGTGGCGTCCGAGATGACGGCCTGCGCCATGCGCTCAGACAAGCGCCCCAGGGGCCCGTCACGGCCCTCCTCGTGCTCGATGGCCAACCGCGCATAGATGTTCGCCAGCGTGTCCGGTCCGGTGCCCTTCTTCCCGCTGACCATGCGCTCGATGTGCTGCGGATGGATCGGCCGCTGCTGGTGCGGACGATGCAACCGGTTGGCCTCGCCGCCGGCACCAGTCCCGTGCAGACTCGCGAGGTAGCGTTCGGCTTCTTCGCGTCCCTTCCCGCCGAACCGTGCACACACGTTCGGCCATGACAACGACGCATCCAGCTTCGAGGGGGTGGCGAACACGTACTGCCCTTCTCGCGTGCGATAAGACCGCCCCGGCAACGCGACCTTGTACCCCCGCACCTGCGACCGCGATCCCTTGACGAACGACGGCGCCACGGTCACCCCCGATGCCTGCAACGCATGCACATACGACAGCGGGCTGTCCGCGGTGGCCAGTGCCGCACGCATCGCCTGACGCAGCTGTGCCGGCACGGCCAGCTTCTCCCCCGACCGCTCAGCGCGGGCCTTCTCCGCGGGATGGTGCGCACCCAACGTCCGGTCAGCGCTTCGGCCCTCGACCACGGCCAGGTTGAACTCCTTCTCCAGCCGGCGAGCGGCCTCCTGCACCCTGTGATAGTCCGCGTTCACGTTCGCCTTGGTCCCATCCTCACGGACCATCTGCACCGCGATGTGGATGTGGTCGTTGCCGTTCTTGGACTGGCCGTGATGAATGGCCACCCACCGAGACGACTTGGCTCCGTCCGGGTCGATGAAACCCATCTCCTCCACGAACCGCTGTGCGATCCGCCCCCACTCCTCGGTCGTCACACCACGGTCGTCAGGTCGGATGGCAAGCGAACAGTGCCACACATGGCCATCACGCTCCCCCACCTTGACCTGCTTCTGCTGCTCCTCGTCCCACTCCTTCACCGGCACCGTGACAACGGTCCCATGGGCGCGGCGCGGCTTCTCCAGCTGGTATGCGACCTCGAACGCGTCACGCTTGGTCAGCACCTTTCCAGGCTCGACGCGGAACGTGATCCGTTCGTCTCCGGCAACGATCATTGGGCTCGTGTGCTCGTTCGCCCTGCCCGGCCCGGCCAGGTAGTAGACAAGCCCCGGCATGTCCCCGCCGCGGGTGACGTTCGGCATCATCGGCGCGCCTCCACGGACACCTGATCCACAGCCTCGTCCAGCCGGTCCAGGCAACGGCGCAGCTCCGCCAGCTCCCCGCGCAGCTCCGCATGAAGAACCTCACCCGTCGCGTTCGCATGTCGGGCCAGCTGGTTGATGTTCGTTCCCACCTTGCTCAGCTGATGCTCGACCTTGAACAACGCCGTGATGGTCTCCCGTGCGGCCTGCGGGTCCACACCACGGGCCCGCGCGACCCCAGCCTCCACCATGAACCGCTGCACGCTCTTTCCCTCACGCTCCGCCGCGATTCCCAGCTCGACGTGCTCAGCCTCCGTCAGGCGAACGAACTTCTGAACCGGGCGGCCTCCGACCTGGTTCGCTTGCCGCTTCCGCTCGGCCATGGCCGCCCTCCTTCCAGCACAGTGCAACGCCACTCGGTCACACCGAGTGTCCCACCCCCTGGCCGAGCCGGCAAGGGGGCAAGCCACTTAGCATAGCTAAGTATCTAGCTTGCTCCGGCACCGCCGGCGCGGCCACCCTGGAGCCGGAGCACCTGTGGACAGCGCGGGCCTCGCAGACGAGCACCGTCTACGCTGGGGTCATGGCTATGGACACCACTCGATTCCTGGACGAAGCGCGGCGCCTGACCGAACAGCGGATGGCTGCCGCGGAGACCATCGCTGCGGCCCTGTCACGGCGTGACGACGCACATGCCGCCGCGGCAGCCGCAGACGCGGAAGCGGAGGCCGCATTCCGAGATGCTGAGCGTGCCGGCTGGACAGCTGCGGAGCTGAACCGGCTCCGGCCGGCGGACCTCGGATCACGGAAGCGCGCGACGCGCCCTCGCAAGCCTCGCCGGCCTGCTCCCGACACGAACACCGCGCCTCGCGATCCCGCGCAGGTCGCGGACACCACGCAGACAACCGACTGACCCACAACACGTCAGGGGCCGGTGCCCTTCGCTCAGCGAAGGGCACCGGCCCCTGACGTTGGCAATCCCTAATCGAGCCCGACGAACCCAAGCACGACACCACCGGGGACCAACTCATGATCGGTCGGCCGCAGCGCCTCCCAACGCGACGACGACACCGCCCGCGCCGCCTCGATCACGCGACGCATCGTCTCCTCACTCGCGTGCAGCTCCTCCGAGCTACCGGTCCGGCGGTGCAGCGCAAGAACGGCGGCCATAATGCTCTGCATCCGGTCCGCCTCCCCGCCCGCCGGCAACGGGTCAAGCCCCTGCTCCCGCGCCCACTGCGCGGCCAACTGCTCCGCTTCCTGCGCCGCCCACATCTCGGTCGGCGGCTCCCACGGATCATGCTCGATGTGCTCGCGCATCTGCGCCCTCCCTCGTCGTCGTGGCGGCCATCCTGGCACGCCCGAGCGGACGGCCCCGCCGTTGTCCACAGGGCCGCTGCCGACGCACCTCCCAGCGCGCTCGGCAAAGGGCCTAGGACGAGGGCGGGTGACCAGCGTGGCCCGGTCCCACAGGCCAAGCCAGAAGAGTGCCCAGCAGCCCTAGAGCAGCCTCACATCACAGCCCCGCCGGCTGGCGCCCATCGACCGCCTGCGTGCCCACGACGACTGAGGACGACAACGGGCGCGGACCATCATGGTCCGCGCCCGTCCCTCGTCCAGGTCTACGCCGGAGTCACACCCCCACCCTCAGCGCCTACGCAACCTCCGCCACCAGGGCCGCGCGGCCTTCGAACCGCGCTCGGCTTCAATCCTCGCGTGCTGCTTTCGCGCGACCGAAAGCGCCCGCTTCCGCCTTCACGCCACCATCACCCTCCGCCGTCGCCACGCCTCGTCTGACGCCTCCTGCTTTTGCGCCTCCATTTCGCGATCATCCTGGAACACCAGCCCGATGAAGGGCGGCAACGCCGCCACAGTCGGACCCACGAACGACAGCGACCCCCGTAGCTCCTCGAACTGGAACCACAGGACGGCATACGCGCCTAGGTAGATGACCGTGACAGTGCCGACACGCCACCGACGCCGGGAACCTGGTGGCCACGCGCCACCCAGCACGACGACTACCAGACCCGCTAGGGACGTGAAGGTGACCGCCAGAATGGCCGCCCCTGGCGAGCCCTCCGAATCGAAGACAAGGAGCAACGAGACCACCGTCGACGACACGAGGCCAAGCACCTGCCAGAAAACGAGCTCCCGCCGCCCCTTCGCTCTGATCTCCATGGGCGTCACCGTTCGGCGCGCCTCGCGAGACTTGCGACCCTTCGTCATGGTGACACCCCGCTTCTCGTGTGGTGTGGTGTGCGCCTTGGTCGGCACATTCGGTCATTTGTGGCCGGCGTTCTGGGCCTCCTGCCGCGGGCCGCCCCGACTCCACGCGTCCCGCACCGCCACCTTCCCAATGCCGATAACGACGCCCCCGACCCGCACGGTGAAGCGGTCCCCCGCCGCGAGGTAAGACCCCCGTAGCACGTTCGCGCTCTACGGACGACCGGAGCCCCAGGAGAGGGGTGACCATGACAGACACAGTACGAACACAAGTCCGCAAGCCAGCCCCCAGATAGGCCAGTGCCCACACCCGCAGCCGTCAACGTCTAGGGGATGGGCACCATTGCGGCCGTGCAGCCTCAGTACCGGGTCACCTTAAGGGTGGTGTTCGTGCAGGAGGCGGCCTTCTTCACCAAGAACGCCTTCTCCGTGGCGTCAGCCTTCAACCCCCAGCGGATCTTCACCGCGGTCCAGTCCGCGATGTACTGGCACTGGTTCTTCGGCGGCAGCCACTGCTCCGGACCGCGGGCCTGCTTGGCCGAGTTCAACGCCGAGGTCTGCGCGTTCAGCGACCGGCCATCCCCCAGGTCGTTGTAGAACGCCACCCGCTTGGCCTTGGTCCAGTACCGAGCTCCCGAGCCCCACGCCTCATGCACGGGCACCATGTGATCGATCTGCACCGTCGATGCAGACGTGTGCGTGCGCAGATCCCAGCTGCTCACCCATTTGCCCGTGGCCACCGTGCACTTTCGGGCCGTCGTGAACTTCGGGGTGGTCTTGGACTCTGCGATCAACACCTCCGCCCGCGTGTTCTGGCAGTCCCTGTTCGCATCCTTCCAGTCCCCGAACTGGGCGGCCCGGTCATAGCCGGCATTGTTCTCCGCCGCCACCGGCAACGACGCCACAGCCGTGCGCAACGGGGCCGAGTACGTGGCGCCGGCTGTCGCCGGGCCCGCACCCCCCAGGACAGCGGTGGCGACGAGAGCAGCAGCAGTGGCCAGAGAAGCCAGAGAGCGTCGTGACATGGGCGAGTTCCTACTCGAGCGGATGACGCGATGCGAAGTCGCATCGCAGCTGATCCTAAGCTCGCGTGAAGCCCCTGCTCGGCACGAGATCCCGGTCCCTAGGATGGGCAGGATTAGCGCGGACAGCGCCCCATGCCACTCGGCCCAGAGAAAGAACACCCGTGTCTCGACTGACTGACCTGCTCGCCCAGGCCCGCAAGACCGACCCACAGCTGGCCGCAGACCTGGAAGCTGAGTTCCGCCAGCTCACCCGACATAGCCAGTTCGGTCTCGTGTTTGAGCGTCACCAGCCCGAAGCTGTGGAGCTGCCCGGCCGACCCGTGCGCCGCGGAGACACCGTCCGCGTGTTGCCCCCGCGCGGGAGCCTCACCATCGGGGATACCCGTCACTGGGTCGTCACCGATCTCGAACGCACCCCAGACGGCAAGCGAGCCCACCTGACCGAAGCAGACGTCGTCCCCGAGGTCCGCGAGCCGGCCACCTCAACAGCAGCACTCGAGGACCTGGTGGTCGTCGCCCGCTTCGAGGACCCGATCTACCCGGGCCTGGTCGAGACAGGCCGCGTCGAGAACGGCGGGCCGGACAAGCCGTTCCACACGGTCATCAACGCCGAGAACTTCCACGCCCTCGAGATGCTGACCTACACCCACCGTCACAAAGTGGACTGCATCTACATCGACCCGCCCTACAACACCGGGGCGAGGGACTGGAAATACAACAACGACTACGTCGAGTCTGACGACGACTACCGCCACTCCAAGTGGCTGTCCTTCATGGAGCGACGCATCAAGGTCGCCAAGGAACTCCTCAACCCCCAGGACTCGACCCTTATCGTCACTATCGACGAGAAGGAAGTTCATCGTCTTGGGCTCCTGCTCCAACAAAGCTTTCCAGACGCTAAGTGCCAGATGGCGACCATCGTCATTCAGAACGCGGGGAGCAAGAGAAAGCAGGAACTCGGCCGAGTAGAGGAATATGCCTTCTTCTGCTTCCTCGGCGACGCACGTCCCGCGGAATGGGCGGACGACCTTCTCAATGAGAATCCAAGCACTCCTGCCACCAAGGTGCGCTGGGAGTCTCTCCTGCGTAGCGGCCAGGGAAGTCTACGTACCCAGAGCCCTAATCTATTCTATCCGATTTACATCTCCGAGGAGACGGGCTTCGCCATCGGGTGTGGTGATAGCAAGGGGGTGGACATCCCCAGGTCTGACTGGGAAGTTCCCGCAGGAGCGTACGCCGTATGGCCCCTCAAGCCGGATGGCACCGAAGCGCGCTGGCAGGCTAGCCCGGGGCGATTTAGGGATGATCTAGAAGCGGGATATGTAAAGGCGGGAAAGACTGATCCTAAGACGGGCAAGGGGACAATCTGGTATCTCGGGTCCGCGGCACGTAGACGCATCGACACTGGCGAACTTCGAGTCTCTGGCTCCGCGCCTGACGGATCCGTCATGGTGGAGGTCGCCGTCATCGGGACCCGGTCCTACCCCGCCAAGACGGTTTGGAATCGCCAGAGGCACCATGCTGGTTGGCACGGCACCAACCTTCTGGCGAACCTGATGCCTGACCGCCGTTTCCCCTTCCCTAAGTCGCTTTATTCCGTTGAGGATGCAGTGCGTCTTGCAACTCTGCACAAGCCGAACGCTGTAGTACTCGATTTCTTCTCAGGATCGGGGACCACTGCACATGCCGTCATGCGTCTGAACAAGCAGGACGGCGGGCGTCGTCAGTGCATCAGCGTGACGAACAACGAGGTGTCCGCCGAGGAGCAGAAGGGTCTGCGCGCGAAGGGGCTTCGTCCAGGGGATCCGGAGTGGGAGCAGTGGGGCATCTGCGATTACATCACCAAGCCGCGCGTCACTGCGGCCATCACAGGCAAGACCCCGGCCGGGGAACCGATCAAGGGCGAGTACAAGTTCACCGACGAGTTCCCCATGGCCGACGGGTTCGCTGAGAACGCGGCGTTCTTCACTCTGACCTATGAGGCGCCCCGGCAGGTGCGTCGCAACCGTGCCTTCGCCCGGATTGCACCGATGCTCTGGCTCAGGGCCGGCTCTCGCGGTCGCATCATCTCCAGTCTTCCGGTACGAGGCTGGGATGTGGCTCAGGCCTACGGGGTGCTCGAGGACATGGACCATGCCCCCGAGTTCTTGGCCGCCCTGGAGGCTGACCCCCAGGTGGGGATGGCGTTCATCGTGACCGACTCCGAGGTGGCCTTCCAGTCCGTGGCCCGGCAGCTGCCTGAACACACCACCGCGGTGCGCCTGTACGAGTCCTACCTGCACAACTTCCAGATCAACCGGAGGGCCTGACCCCCATGCGTTACACCCTCAAGGACTACCAGGCCCAGGCTGTCGAGCAGGTCCTGAACCGGCTGCATCGGGCCAGGAAGAACTACCAGGACGACGGGGTCCTGTCCCATTTCTCTCTGGCCGCGGCGACCGGGGCCGGCAAGACGGTGATGGCCGCGGCCATCATCGAGGCCCTGTTCTTCGGCTCTGACCAGTACACCGAGGACATCGCCCCCGACCCCGGGGCCACCGTGCTCTGGTTCTCCGACGACCCGGACCTGAATGATCAGTCCCGCGCCCGGATCCATGCCGCATCCTCCGAGCTAGACGGTCGGCTGCGCACCGTGGAGAACTCGTTCGCCGAGACCACCTTCGCCCCCGGCCAGGTGTACTTCCTCAACGCCCAGAAGCTGCGTGAAGGAGCCCGCCTGGTGCGCGGAGCCGCGGACCCCGCCAACGCCGCCACCCCGGTGATGGCCGCCCCCGACATGGCCCAGCGGACCATCTACGACGTCATCGCGAACACCGTGGCCACCCCCGGACGGACCCTGTACTTCATCCTGGACGAGGCCCACCGGGGCATGAAGACCACCAAGAAGAACGACCAGGAGCGGGCCACCATCGTCCAGCGCCTGATCAACGGCACCGCCCTGGCCCCGGCCATGCCGATCGTGCTCGGGATCTCCGCCACCGTGGAACGCTTTACTCAGGCCATGGCCCATGCCACCGACCGGGACGCGCTCTCCCCCGTGCAGGTCGACCCCGCGCTCGTGCAGGCCTCCGGGCTGCTCAAGGACGATGTGGTCCTCACTATCCCCGAGGAAGCCGGCGCCTTCGACACCACGCTGTTGCGCGAGGCCGTGGCCCGCACGAAGGCTTCCACCAGGGCCTGGGCCGCCTACGCCGCCGAGCAGGGCGAGGCGGACCCGGTGGTGCCGCTGCTGGTCGTGCAGGTCGCAGACAAACCCAGCGACGAGCACCTCTCGCGGATCCTGGATGTCATCCACCAGGAGTGGCCCGATCTGCGGCCCCAGGACATCGCCCACGTCTTCGGCACCCACACCGACCGGCACCTGCCCGGCCAGATCGTCAACTACATCGCCCCGCAGCGCGTGCAGGAAGCCACGCACATCCGGGTGCTGCTGGCCATGGAGGCGATCTCCACCGGTTGGGACTGCCCCAGGGCGGAGGTGCTGATGTCCTTCCGCACCTACAAGGACGCCACCTACGTCCACCAGCTGCTGGGCCGGATGGTCCGCACCCCCCTGGCCCGACGCATCCCGGGCAACGAGGTGCTCAACTCCATCGACTGCTTCCTGCCCCACTTCGACAAGACCACCTCCACCGCCATCGCCCAGACCTTGATGCGCGGACAGTCCGACATGGACGACACCACCTCCGACCCCGGCAAGCAGGCCGCCCGGCGGGTGCTGTTCGACCCGGTCACCCTGACACCGAACCCGGCAGTGGGAGAAGACGTGTGGGCGGTGTTCGACGCCCTGCCCTCCATGACCATCCCCCGGGGCGCCACCAAACCGCTCAAGCGCCTGGACATCCTGGCCAACGCCCTCTCCAACGACGAGCTGCTGCCCGGGGCGGTCAAGACCGCCGCGCACACAATGTGCAAGCTCCTGGACGGATGCAGGGTCCAGTACTCCGAGCAGATCGCCGCGGCCCGCCAGGATGTACTCACCCTCTCTGCCCAGCGGCTGACCGGCCGAATGGGAACCACAACCCTGAGCACCACCAGCCTGGAACTGCTGGCCGATGACCGGGCCATCGAGGAGGCCGCTGCCGCGGCGGCCCGCACCCTCACCGGCTGGATCGCCGGGGCCTACATCGATCACATCGTCCCCGAGGACGAAGAGGATCTCGACCTGCGCGAAGGAGACATCATCATCGCCTCCCTGGCCCGCACCTCCGAGGTCGTCGCCGATCTGGAGGCCAAGGCCGACAAGCTCGTGCAGGACTGGCTGAGCCAGTACCGCGTGCAGATCAACGGCCTGACCGATGAGCGCCAGGCAGTGTATGACCGGGTGCGGGAGATGGCCCGTCAGCCTGAACGTGTGGACCTGACCCGCCCGAAGTTGACCCAGGCCGACCAGCAGGAGCGCCTCCCTGATGGCACTGAGCGTCCTCTGCAGAGACGCACCCTGCATTTGATGGCCGCCGAGGACGGCACCCTGCCTGTGGACCTGAACGCCTGGGAGCAGCAGGTGCTGGACTCCGAAGCCGCCGAGCCCTCCTTCCGGGGCTGGTACCGCAACCCCTCCCGGGCCTCCAAGCAGTCTTTGGCGATCCCGTTCCAGGACGGCACCGGCCAGTGGCAGGCGCTGCGACCGGACTTCCTCTTCTTCCACGCCAACCAGGACGGCACGATCCGCGCGGACATCGTGGACCCCCACGGCACGCACCTGGCCGACGCCTTGCCCAAGCTGCGGGGCCTGGCCGAGTACGCCCAGGCCCACGGGGATGCCTTCGGTCGGATCGAGGCCGTCGCTGAGATCGAGGGGCAGCTGCGGGTGCTGGACATGAAGAACGACGTCGTCCAGGCCGGTGTCCACGCAGCCCAAGACGCTGAATCCCTGTACAGGGCCGCGCCCGCGTACTGAAGCAGAAACCCAGGTGGTGCCGGCGGCCGAGGATGGGGTTCAGTCTGAGGCTTGCCGGCGCAACGAGGTGTACAGGGTCTGCCGGCTCACCCCGAACGTGCGCGCCACTTCGGCCTTCGGGATCCCCATCTCGATCATCACACGCGCCTGCTCCACGTCGGTGTCCGAGAGCTTCGGGGCCTGGACGTACTTGCCGCGGGCCTTGGCCAACGCGATGCCCTCGGCCTGACGCTCCTTGATCCGCCGGCGCTCGAACTCAGCGAACGCCGCCAGGATGCCCAGCATGAGCCCATCTACTGGGGAGGTGCCGGACTTGTCCACGGTGATCCGTTTGGAGATTGAATCGCCCCGGGTCTGGTGGAGGCTCTGATCCAACGGAAGGATGCAGAGCATGCCCGCACCACGGAAGTACCCCGACGAGCTCCGTGAACGCGCCACGCGGATGACGCTGGAAGCCCGTCAAGACCCCGCCACGAGGACCGGAGCATTCCGCCGCGTGGGAGAACAGCTCGGGATCAATCCCGAGACGCTGCGCAACTGGGTCCGCCAAACCGAGATCGACCACGGCCACCGCCCCGGGATCACGACCAGCGAGGCCGCCCGGGTGGCCGAGCTGGAGAAGGAGAACCGTGAACTGCGGCGGGCGAACGCGATCCTGCGCTCGGCGTCGGCTTTCTTCGCGGCGGATGCTCGAGACGCCCACAGCGCTGATCGTGGACTATATCGACGAACACAAGCACGAGTTCGGTGTCGAGCCGATCTGCACCACGCTCTCCGCAGCAGGCACGCAGATCGCACCGAGCACGTACTACGCGGCCAAGACGCGCCCTCCTTCAGCGCGCAGCCTGCGCGATGAGCAGGTGCTCGTGGAAATCCGGCGGGTGCATGAGGCCAACTACGGGGTCTACGGGGCCCGAAAGGTCCACGCGCAACTGCGGAGGGAGGGCCTGCAGGTGGCCAGGTGCACGGTGGAGCGGCTCATGCGAGCCGCAGGCCTGCGCGGGATCAGCCGCGCGAAGGGCCCGCGCACCACGGTCCCAGGCCGCGGCCCGGATGAGCGTCAAGACCTGGTGCAGCGCGACTTCACCGCGGCGGCTCCGAACCAGCTGTGGGTCGTAAGACATCACCTACTGCCGCACTTTCAGCGGATGGGTGTACGCCGCGTTCATCATCGACGTGTTCTCCCGACGGGTGCTGGGCTGGCAGCTGTCGAAGTCGCTGCGCACGGACCTGGCCCTGGACGCCCTCGAGATGGCGTTCTGGACGCGTCAGCGTGCAGGCCAAGACGTGGCCGGGCTACGGCATCACAGCGATAAAGGAGTCCAGTACGTCGCCGTGCGATACACCCAGCGGCTCGCCCAGGCCGGCGCCGTCGCCTCAGTCGGCTCGACGGGGGACTCGTATGACTGTCAGTCTCTGAGGGCCGGATTCCGCGAGGATGAGGAAGTCCTGGCCGTGGTGCTCTGACCCATCTCTACGATTGACCCACATGGTGTCTTGGCGTTGATCTGTCGGGCCCGCGGCCGGGCACGTACGACCACTGCCGCCGGTCCGGGCGTGACCTGATAGGAGCCTGGAGCATTTTCGTGACCGTGTCCCCGTGACAGTCCTGTCCGCCCACCGGCGTCGGTGCCGCCCCCGCACCCGTAGCCGAAGGACAGCCTCGTACATGAGCCAGATCGCCCCCACCCGTTCCGGTCACGTCGTGATCGGCGTGGACACCCACAAGCACATCCACGTGGCCGCCGTCATGGACTCGATCGGTGGGATTCTCGCGACCGGCACGATCGCCACCGACCGTGCCGGTTACCAGCAGCTACTGGAATGGGCCGCAGACTACGGCACCATCATCGCGTTCGGCGTCGAGGGCACAGGCTCCTACGGGGCTGGTCTGGCCTCGTACATCCGTCGCCAGGGGCACAAGGTCGTGGAAGTCTCGCGCCCAGACCGACGCCTGCGTCGGTTGAACGGGAAGTCCGACACCTTGGACGCTGAGAACGCGGCCCGCGCAGTCCTCGCGGGTTTCGCCACCGCCACGCCCAAGAGCGCCGACGGGAGCGTGGAAATGATCCGTCAGCTCAAAGTCGCTCACGACACTGCGGTCAAAGACCGCTCTGCAGCGATGATCACGTTGAAGGCGATGCTCGTGCACGCCGAAGAGAATCTACGCAAGGTACTGCAGGGGAAGACGCAGAAGATGATCGCCCGCCACTGCGCTTCCCTGCGCCCCCGCGCGCTGAGCACGCCGGAGGAGGCCAATCGTCATGTGCTCCGGTCGCTGGCCAGGCGGTGGCTGTCGTTAAACGAGGAGATCCTCGAGCTCGAGGCCATGATCAAGGGGCTCGTGATCGCGCGTGCGCCGCACCTGCTCGACCAGTTCGGGATCGGCGTGGACACGGCAGCGGAGATCCTAATCGTGGCCGGGGACAATCCCGAACGGATCAAGAGCGAGGCAGCATTCGCCAAGCTCGCCGGCATCAGCCCCGTGCCTACAGGCTCAGGGATGAGCAGCGGAAAACATCGGATCAATCATGGCGGTCACCGTCAGCTGAACGCAGCCATCTACAGGACAGTCATCGTGCGGATGCGCTTCCATGAGCCCACGATCGCCTACGTGGCACGACGCACCGCGGAGGGCAAGTCCAAGCGAGACATCATTCGCTGCCTCAAGAGGTACGTGATCCGCGAGGTCTACCACCTCGTGAAGACCAACCCTCGCACCGGTCAGATCGCGAGTTGACAACTATAGGAGCATCAATGCCCTCGCGGAGGCGTTCAACTCGCTGTTCAAGGCGGAGCTGATCCAGAACAAGGGGCCATTCAAGTCCATCGAGGACCTGGAGATCGCGGTCGCGGAGTACATCGACTGGTTCAACCATCGTCGTGTGCACGGCGAGATCGGGATGGTTCCTCCGGTCGAGTTCGAGGACGTCTACCATCATGAGAATCCCGTGCCGGCGCCTGCCGGGGCGGCACTTACGAGCCTCTAACAAACCCGGGGCGATTCAGAGAGCCCACGGTTCCCCTGATCGCTCGGCACGTGTTTGACGACAGACTGGTCTAGGAACCATTAGTGTTTGAGCATGCTACGCCGAATTGATATAACGGATCCTTGGCGCTCACTCGACCGAGACTTCTGGCCTGAAGACCTCCCCTTTGGCCGTAAGACCGTCGTCTACGGCCACAACGGCAGTGGCAAATCGACCCTCGCCGAACTGCTACTCAGCCTCTCCGAAGGCGAGGGAGCCACAGGGGCCGTCTGGGAAGATGAGAATAGGCACCCCACGAGAACCAGCGCAGGCGGCGCACCTCCTTCACTCTCCATGGCGGTCTTCACCCGCCGATGGGTCAAGGCTAATCTGTCGGCTTTCCTCGACGGCAAGAGTGCCTCGGCGATCGTCACGCTGGGCAAGGAAGCCATCGATGCCAAGGATGAGGAAGCTCGGCTAGTTGCGAAAATCGCTCAACTACACGACGAAAGAAGGAAAGCGGAAGCACAACACAAGTTAGCGACAAGCGAGATCAACAAGTTGGTTCGCGACGTTCAGGAGCGAATCGTCTCCCAGCTCAAGGAGTTCGACTACAACTATTACACGAAGAACCGATTCTCGGTGTCGAGGGTCCAAAGCGACCTGCGCAACCACAAGGGCGATCGCCCGAATAGCGATGCGCACGCCGAAGCCCTCCGTCGGCTAGCCGAAGGCGCTCCAGCCTCCCTGCCAAACATCACCCCTCCACCAACCGGTGTGGCCGGCCATCTCGCTATTCTGAGCGAGCTGCTTGCGATGAGCCCAACCCGTATGGCCATTGAGGCATTGAATGCTAACTCGTCAGCTCAAACCTGGGTCGAGCAGGGTCTCACTTTGCACAAGGAACTCGACCGGTGCCTGTTCTGCGACGGGGAGATCAGTAATCATCGCCGCAACCAATTGGCTCTTCACTTCGACGAGAGCTGGCTCAAGATCCGCGGCCAAGCTCAGGCATTGCTGACCGCCGTGACCACTGAGAAAGAGGCGCTCCACGCTTGGAAGAGTGGCCTACCGGATGCCGCCCGGGTCACAAGCACACTCCAGGTGGACTACCAGGGAGCCATTGAACAGGTCCAGAGGGCAGTTGATGAGCGGGTTACTGCCCTGGAAGCAGTAGAGAGTGCATTGAAGGCGAAGGTTGCTAACCCCAGCGCCACACCTTTGGCGCCGGAATGGTCGGTGCTCGCATCAGCCCCCTCAACTGCGGCGATCGACCAGGTAGTCACGGAGCAAAACGACGAGGCAGCTCGATACGCAGATGTGACGGCCCGCTACAAGCAGACTGTCCTGGATCACCTGGTCGGATCACAGAGCGACGCATTTCGCCGGCTTGAGGAGCAAGCCGGCGGGCTAGCGACCATAAGGGAAAACACCGTAAAGGCGGCGGATCTAGCTGAGCGACGCCTGAGCGAGGTGCGTCAAGCCCAGTTCACGACTAAAGACATGGCTAACACCCTGACGAAGGATCTCGCCCGAGTCTATGGCAAGGGTCACCTCACCGTGGCGGTCACCCCGGACGGAAAGTCGTATGCGTGTCGCCGCGGGAACAAGCCCAGTACTGATCTCAGCGACGGCGAGCGGATGACACTCTCTCTCCTGTACTTCTTGCGGAAGCTCCAGGACGAACAGGCTCCCGGCGGGCATCCTTCACAGAGAATTGTGGTCGTGGACGACCCGTCGAGCTCCCTCGACCGAGAGGCAGTGTTTGCTACCCACCAGTGGCTAATCGACAGCCTGAAGAACTACGGTCAGTACGTCATCCTGACTCACGACTTCAGCCTTCTACGACTCTTCCTCAAGTCACACAAGAATGCCTGGGGAAAATCGATGAAGGAGATCCGGGAGGGGAACACTGAGGAGAAAAATTTCCCGAGGGTCAGCTTCCTAGAGATGTACGCCACGTCGGTTAACGGAGAACGTCGATCCAAGGTTGGAGAGCTACCGCGGGTCCTGCTCAACAGCACCTCAGAGTACGCTTACCTGTTCTCGATGGTGATGGCCGGAATAGCTGATCCCGAGGACCATGAACGCCTTTTCCTTTTGCCAAACGCCGCCCGTCGCGTATTGGAGGTCTTCGCCAGTTACAAGGCACCCCACCGCAGTGATTTCTTGCAACAGCTTGAAACCCTTGTAAGTTCCCAGGAGGGCGAGCCTTACCGCGACGTCTACGACTTCTGCAACCGCTATTCACATGGGGAGGGCAACGAAAGCATCGACGTCCTCGATGCGCGTGCCGTCAGCAGGCAGATCAGGAGATGCATGGAATTTCTGCGCTCCGTGGATTCCGAGCACTTCGACCGCATGTGCAAGGCGACCAACCTAGAGCCCACCATCCTCCCATAGGAAGTTGGGCTCGGATGAGAAATTGTGCCTCCACGCTCGACTTAGCCGCGGCAGGCGCAGCGCTACGGGCGTGAAAGGTCATGATAAACGAGTGCACCCTGGCCTCAGCCCTCCCGCCGTCACCGGAAGGATGATGCAAACCGCCCTCATCCGGTAGCAATAAGGGGCCTGGTAATGAGTCGCTCACTTCCCAAGAGGTAGCGCCTTAATCCCGAAGGATTGGGCTGGGTGCTCGTGTTCCCTCTAACCTGGCCCCCGTCACGACAAAGACCCAGGTCGGTCAACAGTACCTAGGGAGAAACGTGTCTTGGATTTACGCAAGGGAAAGGGTGCCGTCGCAAACGGCCCCCTTTCCCTCTACTGAACTCTTGGCCGCTTCAACGAGGTATAGACCGTCTGCCGGCTGACCCCGAATGTGCGCGCCACCTCGGCCTTCGGGATGCCCATGTCGATCATCACTCTCGCCTGCTCGACGTCCGTGTCCGACATCTTCGGTGCCTGCACGTACTCGCCGCGGGCCTTGGCCAGGGCGATGCCCTCGGCCTGACGCTCCTTGATCCGCCGGCGCTCGAACTCCGCGAACGCCGCCAGGATCCCCAGCATCAGCCCGTCCACCGGGGAGGTACCGGACTTGTCCACGGTGATCCGCTCGGACACGAACTGCACCACGCACCCCTTGTCCGTGAGCTCATCCACGATCGCGTAGAGGTCTCGGGTGTCTCTTCCCAGCCGATCCATCGAGGCGACCTTCACCAGGTCCCCCTCCCGCACGTACTTCATCAGCTCAGCCAACCCGGTGCGTTTGGCCCTCGAGCTGCCGGAGATCTTGTCCTGAAAGATGCGGTCGCACTCCCCCACCGCCTCGAGCTGACGATCCAGGTTCTGCTCGGCCGAGCTGACCCGCACATAGGCCACAGCTTGTCCAACCACGTCCTAGACCCTCCGACACTTCTGTCTAACGGCCCGGTTTAGGACCGTCTCTGACGTGATGCTCTCGTAGGCGGGCAGGGTGTGTAAAGGGGTATACCCGGCTTGACGCCGGGATGGGGCAATGAACACCCAGCTGGATTGTGAGGCATCCCTCTGTCGGAGCGTTGACGTTTACTTTACTAACCTGTTAGTATAGTTTCGTTGATGCGACTACAGGCAGAGGACAGGGGTACAACAGTGAACGACGTTGGATCATCGCCGCGGCGGTGGTGGCTGCTCATGACCGTGGGGGCCGGCCTGCTACTCATCACCCTCGACAATTCGATCCTCTACACCGCCTTGCCTACGTTGACCGCAGACCTCGGCGCGTCCGGATCCTCGACACTGTGGATCATCAACGCCTACCCCCTGGTCATGGCTGGCCTCCTCTTGGGAGCAGGCACACTGGGCGATCGCATCGGCCACCGCCGAATGTTCGTCGTCGGCCTGTGGATCTTCGGTGCCGCATCACTGGCAGCGGCATTCTCGCCCAACCCTGCCTTCCTGATCGGCGCCAGGGCACTCCTCGCTGTGGGGGCCGCAGCGATGATGCCCGCCACGCTTGCTCTGATCCGCCTCGCGTTCGACGATCCTCGTGAGCGCAACATCGCCATCGCCATCTGGGGGAGCCTGTCGATCGCGGGGGCAGCGCTCGGACCCATTCTCGGCGGCGCCCTTCTCGAACGGTTCTGGTGGGGATCTGTTTTCCTCATCAATGTCCCCGTTGTTGCCATCGCACTTGTGGCGACCGCAATCATCGCGCCGCACAACCATCCCGATCCGTCGAAGAAGTGGGATCTCGTCTCATCCCTCTATGCGATGGTCGGGCTGGTGGGCACCGTGCTCGTCATCAAGGAACTGGCCCATATTCCACAGAACTGGGTTCTGATCGCAGGGGCGCTGGCGTCAGCAGTCATCGGGTTCGTCCTCTTCGTGCGACGCCAGGGCCGATTGGAAGAACCACTCATCGAGTTCTCCATCTTCCGCAACCGCGCCTTCGCTGGCGGCTCTCTGGCAGCCTTCTTCGCGATGTTCACCATCGCTGGCGCCCAGCTCGCGACCACACAGCGCTTCCAGCTCGTCGAGGGCTTCACCCCCCTGCAAGCAGGCCTGCTAGTCGCAGCCATCGCGCTTGGCGCCCTGCCCTCAGGTGTCCTAGGGGCCGCGATCCTGCACATCGTGGGCCTGCGGATCATTATCTCCGGCAGCCTCGCCATCGCCGCCCTAGGACTAGCTCTCGCCGTGCTGGCCTCTGCGAACGGATCACTACCCCTGCTGGTCGTCAGCTTCATCGTGACCGGCTTCGGCCTGGGCGGCACCTGCGCCGTCGCTTCCGCCGCCATTATGGGCAACGCGCCTCCGCGAAAGGCCGGCATGGCGGCCTCGATCGAAGAAGTCTCCTATGAGATGGGCTCCCTCTCGGCTGTAGCACTCCTCGGGAGCCTCCTGACCTTCGTCTACGCCACAGTCGTCCGACTCCCGGATGGCACTCCCGCCGCAGCGGGGGAGAGCATTGCCGATGCCCTCGGGATCGCCGACGGAGATCTCGACGTGATCGCAGCCGCCACCTCCGCCTACGACACGGCCTATTTGGTCACGATGATCGTCCTCGCTGTCATGCTGGCTAGTGGAGCCGCTCTGACCAATCGGCTGCTCCGCGCTTACGGGCGCGGCAGCGAGGCAATGGAGTACGCCGAAAACCACTGAACCAATCGGAGGGGCGCATGATGGTGCGTGAGAGCAAGAAGACCATGATCCTCGACGCCGCGATCCAAGTGATCGAGGAAGACGGGATCACAGCAGTCACGTTTGACTCTGTCGCGGCCGCTGCAGGGATCACCAGGGCCGGGATCATCTACCACTTCCCGTCACGAGACGACTTGATCGCTGCGATCCACCAGAGACTCGCTGATCGCTGGGAGCGGCAGTTAGAGATCGCCTGTGGAAAGCCGACCGCTGAGGCAACGCCGATGGAGCGCCTGACCGCCTACATACTCACTTGTTCGACAGCCGCCTCCCGCGCCGAGTTCCAGCTGATTCTCGACAGCCAGCACACCCAGCACAAGGCGATCTGGGAAGACCTCATCGACCGATGGACCGGACGTAGCGAACGAGACGAAGCTGAGCGCGACCAGATGACCTCGCTCGCCCTGCTCGCTGCTGACGGGCTCTGGGTCAACGACCTGATCGGAAGCAGGCCCATCTCACAGGACCACCGGAGTGAAACCGCAAAGCAGATCATCGCGCTACTCCAGAATGACGTCCATGAATCCGAGGCCAAGCCCAACGGGTAAGCGAGCCAGCGCGCGGTTGGAGAAGGCCGGATCGACGAATCCGTCGAGCGCGATGATGGGCAACCCTGTCAAGCAAGATCGCACCCTGGCACCTCTGTCCAGCAGCACCCAACTGGCTCTGACACATGCGCCTAGTGGGTATACCCCCTTGGACAGCCTGCTTCTCGACGGGGCGGCACCGCTGCGCAATGAAGGTGGGGACGATTCATCCTCGAGTCGAGCTCGGCACCAGCCAGATGGCAGCCGCATCCGTCTCGATGAGTTCCACGGGCCCGACTGCGACCACGCGCAGTCGGAAGTGGCCGGCCTCGGCCACCTCGACGACACTGTCGGGAACGATTCCGGCCTGCTGGAAGCGGATCAGACGCTGCGGGTCGGCGTCGGAGATGCGTAGGACCCGGTAGAACCCCGGCTCGGCTGCATCCAGGCGGACCGCGTGGGCCGGCCGCTCCCGCTGCCCTACGGGAGTGGGGATGGGGTCGCCGTGGGGATCGTGCGTGGGGTGGCCCAGCATCTGATCGATCCGCTCGATCAGCTCGTCGGAGGCGGCGTGCTCGAGTCGTTCGGCTTCCGCGTGGACCTCGTCCCAGGAGTAGCCTAGGCTCGCGGCGAGGAAGCTTTCCAGCAGCCGGTGCCGGCGGACCATCGCGATCGCGTGCTCGCATCCCTTCCCGGTGAGGGTCACGGGCTTGTAGGGCTGGTACTCGACCAGGCCCTGGGCTGCCAGGCGCTTGACCGTCTCGGTGACGTTGGGCGCGGTGGTGCCCATGCGTGCGGCCAGGCTCTTCGTGCTCAGCGGCGCGTCTCCCCACTCCGTGGCGGACCAGATCGCCTTGAGGTAGTCCTGGGCCACCGGAGTGATCTCGTCGAGGCTCATGGCCTGCACGATAGCGGGACCTCCTTCACCCCTGCCCGGTCAACGTCAGCCACAGCAGCACGGCGTTCAGGGCCACGATCAGAGCCACGACCACCCATGCCACCGTCTGCAGGGGCGTGGAGTTCGCGTGTCGGCCCATCACGGCCCGGGCACCGGTCAGTCGGACCAGGGGGATCATGGCAAAGGGGATGCCGATACTGAGCAGCACCTGGGAGAGGACGAGCGCCCAGGTGGGGTCCACCCCGGAGGCGATGACCAGCAGCGCGGGGATCAGCGTGAGCACCCGCCGCAGCATCTGAGGGATGCGCCAGCGCAGCAGCCCGCCCATGATCTCCGACCCCGCATAGGAGCCCACCGCGGTGGAGGCCAGCCCGGAGGCCAACAGGCCGACGCCGAAGAGCACGCCCACCGCCGGCCCCAGTGCGGTCGTGATCGCCGCGTGGGCGCCTTCGATGCTGTCCGTCCCGGAGACCCCGGAGAGATTGGCCGCCGCCAGCAGCAGCATCGCGATGTTCACCGACCCTGCCACCAGAAGCGACAGCCCCACATCCCACCGGGTGGCCCGCAGCAGCCTGCCAAGGGTGCCCGGATGAGCGTGGGCCCCCTGATGGCGGTCACGCGCCAGAGCTGAGTGCACATAGATCGCGTGGGGCATCACCGTGGCCCCCAACATGCCGGCCGCCAGGAGCACCGTCTGGGTTCCCTCGAACCGGGGGACCATGCCCGCCACGGCCTCACCCCAGGAGATGGGCCCGTAGAACAGTCCCGAGACGAACCCGAGGGTGATCACGGCCAGCAGGCCCACGACGACGAACTCGAAGGGCTGCTGCCCGCGCCGGGACTGCACACCCAACAGGATCATCGAGACCACCCCGACGATCACCCCGCCGGCCAGCAGGGGGATACCGAAGAGGATGTGCAGGGCAATGGCCCCTCCGATCACCTCGGCCAGATCCGTGGCGGCGGCCACGATCTCCGCCTGCACCCAGTACGCCAAACGCCGCCCGCGCGGCAACCGGTGCCCCAGCAGCTCCGGAAGCGAGCGGCCGGTGACGAGCCCGAGCTTCGCCGAGAGGTACTGCACGAGCATGGCCATCA
Source organism: Micrococcus sp. APC 4021 (assembly GCF_030407635.1). Lineage (NCBI taxonomy): Bacteria > Bacillati > Actinomycetota > Actinomycetes > Micrococcales > Micrococcaceae > Micrococcus > Micrococcus sp. APC 4021. The sequence goes on along the minus strand of NZ_JASDCZ010000007.1, from coordinate 5,658 downwards.
GGTTCGCTGCGACCAGCACCCAGACCAGCAGGTACCCGTACTGGGCCCCCGCCGTCAGGTTCGCAGCCACATTGCCGGGGTCCACATAGGCCACCGCCGCCACGAAGGCCGGCCCCAGCAGCCGCATTCCCCGACGACCGGGGCGATCCACCCTCTCCACGGCGACCTTGCCATCCGCCGGCCGATCCACACCGGCGGTCATCCGAGGCTCCAATGGCGATGCATGCATGAGATTTAACATACCTGAACTCTGAGGAGACAGGTGGTCTGACCACACCCCGGCACCCCGGCAGTCTCAGATGCACCGACGGCCGTAGCCGAACACTCCTGCTTTCACGAACCTAATCGTGTGCACCTGAATTCTTTTGTGTGCCCTAACTGGAGTACCCCTCATGGAAATCTCCCGCCGTTCAGTAGCCACCGGCCTCGCCTGGGCCGTGCCGGCCGTGGCCGCATCGACGGCCGCGCCCGCCATGGCCGCCTCCTCCTGCGCGGGGTACACCGCAGGCAAGCCCCTCCCAGCCTCGGCGTTCACCCTGACCTACCTGCGCATCACCAACGAGACGCTCGGCAGGCTGTCCAACAAGCAGGTGGCCCTCGATTTCGACTTCCGCCTCAGCGACGAGGCCGCGGCCTGCGGGGTGCGCACCGGATCCGTCTCCTCCACCAGCAACGGCGGCACCTCCCGGATCGCCTTGAACAACGGGAAGACCTACAACGCGACCAACGGCCTCGCCGTCCCGGCCAACGGATCCGTAGGACGCACCGACGGTACCTGCCGGCTCGGCCTGGACCGCACTGAGGCCTGCGGCACCACGGGGCAGTCCCCCTACAGCGTCGCCGGGTCCACGGGCGCCAGCTCGACCGCCGTCACGGCCATCTCCCTCTACCGGTCCATCACGGTCTCCGGCTACGGCACCACCGTCGTCTACCTCAACGCCACGGGTGTGGGCACCAACCTGTCCGTGAGCGCCGCACCGCTGATCTGACCCCCGCACGACGGACCGCCATGCCGCCTCTGAAGGATCAGGACCTCGCCCTCACACCAGGACAACGCCCCCACCATCCCCTGAGGGACAGGGGGTCGCTTCTGGCATACCCAGCTTGACAGCCGAACAGTTCATCACTGCCCTCATCCTTCACGAAATCCGAGACAGCCTCTCAGGGCGCCGGGTCGGCCTGTCCCGTAACCGGATGGGCCCGCTCCCGGGCCGCCGGAGGAGATTCGGAAGCGATGCACGCCACCGACTGCGACCCGCTACCAAGGCCTCAGCTCGCGTCCGAAGTTCACCCCCGCCACAGGTCAAGCGTGTGCCAGTCTTCCGGAACACCCATCGATTGGACTGAGAGGGCATGCGATGTGGGGAAGGTGCGGAACAGCTCGGCCAGGCGCGGCGCCCAGGACCGCTCCGCCTCGATGGGCCGCAGCATGTAGGCGATGATCGCCAAGGCGTTGTAGGTGCCGAAGTCCCCTTTGGGGGCGGCGGGTTCCCGCAGATGGTCGAGGAGGGGCACCATGCCTGCCGCCGGCCGGGACGGGGCGTTCTGGAGCTTGCGGTTGAAGAGCCGAGCATGATGCGCGGCCACGTTGCGCACGTAGTTCAAGCTGGCCAGCCAACTGCCCATCATCTTCTTCTGGGGGATCCCAAAGGCCGTGGCGACTTCCTCGGCATCCTTCTGAAGCATGCCCTGGTAGAGGTTCGACAGGTGTCCCAGCTCCAGCAGCTCGGTCAACGCCCAGACCGGCATGTGGTCGTCGTACTTCTGCCGGAAGTGGGCGACGAACTGTTCGTCCGAGCCGTCCCGGCGTTGCTTGACCCGCTCCAGCCACAACACCTGCTTGCTGGGGCGTGGGTCACGACTGTCAGTGTTCGCCCGCGTGAACGAGTCGTCGAAGCAGGTGGGGTTCTCGTGCGCGAACGGTGAGGTCCGCCCCAACACGTAGCCGATGCGCATACGCACTGCTACCTCGATGCGCTCCACACCCTCCATGACCAGCATGCGCAGTTGCCGATCGAAGTCGATGATCTCCTCGGCATGAGTTGAGTCCCGCATAGTGGTGTAGCGCCCGGTGGTCGGGCGTGTCGTCTCAGACGTGGTCGCGGCCACCGTGTGATCCGTCGAGTCAACCTTCCACAGAATCCTCGAATGGAGTCATCACGATGACCGCTCCTCATATTCTCGACCCTGCCGGCCTGCTCGGAGAAGCCCTGTCTGAAGCGTCCCCGGACATGATGCGCCATCTGCTGCAGACCATGATCAACACCTTGCTGTCCGCGGATGCCGACGCGGTGGTCGGTGCCGAATGGGGCAAGCCCAGCTCCTCGCGCACTGCTCAGCGGAACGGGTACCGCCACCGGGACCTGGACACCCGGGTCGGCACCCTGGACGTGGCCATCCCCAAGCTCAGATCGGGCACGTACTTCCCGGACTGGCTACTTGAACGCAGGAAGAGAGCGGAGTCGGCGCTGATCACCGTGGTCGCTGACTGCTACCTCGCCGGGGTCTCGACCCGACGGATGGACAAGCTGGTCAAGACTCTGGGCGTCAACGCCCTGTCCAAGTCCCAAGTCTCCCGGATGGCCACCGAGCTCGACGAGCAGGTCGAGGCATTCCGCCACCGCCCGCTCGGGGTGGCCGGCCCGTTCACGTTCGTGGCCGCCGATGCGCTGAGCATGAAGGTCCGCGAGGGCGGGCGCGTGGTCAACGCCGTGGTGCTGCTGGCCACCGGGGTCAACGCTGACGGCCACCGCGAGGTCCTGGGCCTGCGGGTCGCCACCTCGGAGACCGGGGCGGCGTGGAACGAGTTCTTCGCCGACCTGGTCGCCCGCGGCCTGGCCGGGGTCCGGTTGGTTACTTCTGACGCCCACACCGGACTCAAGGACGCCATCGCGGCGAACCTGCCCGGAGCGACGTGGCAGCGCTGCCGCACCCATTACGCGGCGAACCTGATGGGCATCACCCCGAAGAACATGTGGCCGGCCGTGAAAGCCATGCTGCACTCGGTCTATGACCAGCCCGATGCGGCCAGCGTGCACGCGCAGTTCGACCGGCTCCTGGACTACGTGAGCGAGAAGCTGCCCACCGTGGCTGAGCACCTCGACGCCGCCCGGGCGGACATCCTGGCCTTCACCACGTTCCCGAAGGACGTCTGGACGCAGGTCTGGTCGAACAACCCGGCCGAGCGGCTCAACCGGGAGATCCGCCGTCGCACCGACGCGGTGGGCATCTTCCCCAACCGGGCGGCCATCGTCAGGCTAGTGGGTGCGGTGCTGGCCGAGCAGACCGATGAATGGGCCGAGGGTCGACGCTACCTCGGTCTCGAAGTCCTGGCCCGCTGCAGGCTCACCACCGTGACCAACACCGGAGACGAGGTGGACCCCGACACCGAACTCAACCTCGGCCTCAGCGCCTGACCCCCATGAAGGATCAGACCGCTACACCATCACGAGGGGCTTGACCTCGGCATGATGCAGGGCTGTGCCCGGTTGGTACCTATTCAGCACCCGGATCTTGGTGTGCCCTTGGTCATCGACCTGCTTCTCGGACTCCAGGAACGGGTACAGGTAGCCGGTTACTCGGTAGTAGCCCACGGACTCGAGCAGTCGGAGAGCCCGCGTCAGGTCATCGACCTCCAGACCGCGCTGGACTAGCTGTTGTGGGTCATGAGGTTCTTGCCACGGGGTACGGGCTGAGATGAGACGAGCGGGTCCCTGCCGCAGGATGGAAGTTCCTCAACAACCCACCTGCCAGAAGAGACCCGCTCATGACTCACGCTAACGCACCCCTGACCCCGACCGGCCGTCTCAGGATGGTCCACCGCCACCTGCACGACGGGATCCCGCAGGCACACGTGGCAGCCGAGTTCCGGGTGAGCCGGCCCACGGTGGCCACCTGGGTCGCCCGCTACCGCGCCGAGGGCGAGGCAGGACTGCAGGACCGCTCGAGCCGGCCCCACCACTGCCCCGCCCAGCTCGACATCGCGATCCTGGCCGAAATCGAGGCCCTGCGCCGGGACCAGAAGTGGTCCGCCCGCCGCATCCATCACCACCTCGTCTCCGAAGGCCACCAGCTGTGCCTCCGCACTGTGGGCAGGTGGCTGCACCGACTGGGCATCTCCCGGTTGCCAGACCTCGCGCCCACGGGTGAGGACCTGCGCCAACGACCGCAGAAGATCACCGCCCGCGGCCCGGGGCACATGGTGCACCTGGACGTGAAGAAAATCGGGCGCATCCCTGACGGGGGAGGCTGGCGTGCTCACGGCCGGGACTGCGAGAACGCGCGAGCGGCCAAGCGCGGGCCTGGCCGCCGGGTCGGCTACACCTACCTGCACTCGGCGGTGGACGGGTTCACCCGGCTGGCCTACACCGAAGCCTTGCCCGATGAGCGGGCAGCTACGACCGTGAGCTTCTTCTGCCGGGCGAGGGCGTTCTTCGCCGCGCACGGCATCACCGTGGACCGGGTGATCACGGACAACGGGGCCAATTATCGGGCCGCGGAGTTCACCATGAAGGTCGTCTCGCTTGGGGGCCGGCATCACAGGATCCGGCCCTACACCCCGCGCCACAACGGGAAGGTGGAGAGGTACAACCGGCTGATGGTCGATGAGGTCATCTACGCCCGCCCCTACACCTCAGAGCAAGCTCGGCGTGAGGCCCTGGCGGTGTGGGTGAACCACTACAACTACCATCGGCCTCATACCTCCTGCGGAGACGCTCCTCCGGCCTCACTGGCACCGACCCGAGTCAACAACGTCATGCCCTCCTACAACTAGCCGCTCTACCTGCGCCTCGAGAGGCAACCACTTCTTCGTGTACTCCACGCGTCTCTCCCACACAAAGAAAATCAGCCCGCGCCTTGCGGCAACGGGCTGATCATGATGCTTGAGACTCTAGCACGGGCAAGAGCCTGGGTCCTAGATGTGCTACCCGGGCACGTGTTGCGTTCGAGCGCACGCGAAGCCCTAGCGTCGCGGACATGAACCCAGAGCTGGAGCAAGCCCTGCGCCTGGCTACGGACCCTCCCGGTGGCGTCTCGCTGGAAGCATTGGAAGATCTCGTTCGGGATGATCCGACGACCTGGTGGGACATCTCGGAGGCCGCCACTCACCTCAACGTCACCGCCCACACGCTGCGCTACTACGGACGCATCGGCATGGTGAGCGTCCCCCGAGACGATGCCGGGCACCGCCGCTATGACTCGCCGGCCATCCGCCGCCTGGTCTTCATCACCCGCATGCGCACGGCAGGAATGCCCATCGCCGATCTCCAGCACTACCTGGCCCTAGGGCGTGTCTGATAATGCTTCGAGGGTTTGGCTAAGGCCCTGGATCCATTCTCAGACACGCCCTAGGTCGCGGGCGAGTACCGCCGGGTAGCTCGGGCCCTCGAGGAGTGTCATGAGGATGCGGGAGCGGGTCGGGTCGGCCATCGCCCGGCCCAGCCGGTTCATCACGTCCAGCCGCGAAGCAATAGTCAGCATGCGCTGACCATACAGAACCTGCTGACCTCTCGTGTGTGGCTCCCGCTGCTGATATCTGCACATCTGCATAGGTGTATGGTCGTGGCATGAGTGTGACGCTGTTGGATTCGTGTCAGGTCACCGCCGTCCATCCGGAGAAGGTGGCGCTGACCCGGGAGAGGATCCCCGACGAGCGCG
>NZ_JASDCZ010000069.1:0-11801 GCF_030407635.1 Micrococcus sp. APC 4021 | reverse complement strand
TGGGCCGGGCCGTCCCGCGTCATCCTAGTCAGAGGGCTCGCGCGCCCGTCCAGGGCGCGCGGGCGCGGAATAGGAGGGTGCCGTGCCGTGGTTGACTGACGCCAGAGGACAGGGAGGGATGTGCGTCCGTCGCCATCCGGGCGGCGGGGACGACTCTCCCGCAGACGGACCACCGGAAGGGGAACGAGACGTGCAGGACGCCGCGCCGCTGTACACCCGTCATGAGGGGGCGCCCGTGCCCCCCGGCCTGGGCATGCTCGTGGCCCTGACCGGGCACATGGACGCGGGCCGGGTCGCTCGGCAGGTGCGGGCCGCGCTGCACGAGCACCTGACCCATCGGACCGTCGTCTCCTTCGACGTCGACTCGATGTTCGACTACCGCGCCCGGCGTCCCCGGCTCCGGTTCGACCGGGACCGCTACCGTGATCTGCGCCTGCCCGCGCTCGAGGTGCAGCTGGTCGAGGACCTGCTCGGCCACCCCTTCCTGCTGCTGTCCGGCCCCGAGCCGGACTTCCGGTGGCAGGCGGTGACGGAGGCCGTGCTCGGCCTCGCGCAGGAGTGGGAGGTGGACTCGCTCACCTTCCTCGACGCGGCCCCGCTGCCCGTGCCGCACACGCGGCGGCTCGGGGTCACGACGCACGGGTCCCGCGCCGACGCCGTCGAGGGGCTGTCCACCTGGAGCCCGGAGGCGGACATCGTCGCGGGGCTGCTGCAGATGCTCGAGCTGCGCGCCGAGGAGGCGGACCTGCCGACGGCGGGCTACACCGTCCATGTGCCGCACTACGTGGCCGAGGCGTCCTTCCCCCAGGCGGCCGTGGCCGCGCTCGAGTACGCGGGGGCCGCCATGGGGCTCATGCTGCCCTCGGACGACCTGCGAGACGCCTCGCGGGACATCGAGGCCGAGCTGGAGCGCCAGGTCTCCGGGTCCGGGGAGATCCAGCAGATGATCGCCGGCCTGGAGCGCAACTACGACCAGAACGCCGAGGACCAGGAGCGGTCGTTGCTCGAGACCGAGCAGGGCCTGCCCGACGGCGACGAACTCGCCTCCGCCGTCGAGGCGTACCTCGCCGCGCGGGACGCCGGCGGCGGGTCCGCTCCTGCACAGGAGGACGGACCCGGCCGTCCGTCCACCGACGACGGGGACTGATTCCACCGCGGGGGCCCGGTCGGCGAGGGTGGCGGCATGGAAGCCCCCACCTCGCTCGACGCCCCCGTCCTGCCGGCCCGCGGCCCGGAGGACCTGCTCGCCTACGTCGGCCACGCCCTCGGGCGGTTGCCCGAGGACAGCCTCGTCCTCCTCACCCTGCACGACGGGCGCCTGCGCGCTGTGGTGCGGGTCGATCTGCCTCCCGAGGAGGTCGACGTCGACGCTTGGGCCTGCGCCGTGGCCGAGGTGTGCCGGCGGGACGCGGCAGCGGACGCGACGCTCTGCCTCGCGTTGCCGGACGGCGCCCGAGCCACGCTGACCCGTCCCGGCTGGGCCGCGGCGCTCGACGACGCCCTGGCGTCCGCGGGTCGCCCCCTGGCCGCGGCCTGGACGTGCGCGCACGGACGGGCGCGCCCCTGGTGGGGGAGCAGCATCGCCGAGGAGGGCACCCTCGACCCCCGAGCCGCGCCGCTGTCCCTGCACCTGATGACCCGCGGTTCGGTCTGGGACCGCGCGGCGGTGTCCGACCCGGTCCCGCGTCGTGGTCCCGCCGCGGCCCGGCCCGACGACGCGCGGTGGCGGCCGCCCGAGCAGGACGCGCCCCCGGCACGCCGCGCGTGGCTGGCGCAGTGGGAGCCGGTGCTGACCGGCACGGCGCGTGGCCGCGGTGCGCCCGCACCCGCCGTGCTGGGCTCGCCGCTGACGCGTCCGGCCTGGCGCGACGGCCTGCTGCTCCATGCCGCCGCGCCGTCCGGCGCGGCCACGGGGGATCCGGGGGACGAGGAACGGATCCTCACCGCGGCCTCGCGCCGGGCGCCGGCCTGGGACCGGCTGGACGCCCTGCGGGCGGGGCTGCGCGCGCTCGTGCCCGTCGCGACGCCGGCCGTGGCGGCTCAGGCCCTGGCACTGGCCGGGTGGGTCGGCTGGGCCCGCGGCCACGGCTCCGACGCGGACGCCCACCTGACCGCGGCGGCGGCGCTGAGTCCCGGCGACCCGTTCGTCTCCGTCCTGCGACGCATCGTGGCCGCGGGGTGCGTCGCAGGCTGGGCGACCGACCCGGCCACCGCGTGGCGGCCCGACGGTGGCCGCCCATGAGAGAATGATGCGGCTTCACGACGGCACGGCCGACCGCAGCCCGTTTCCCGGGTTCGGAATAGATCGGTCTCAGCCGTCGTTGGCACTCACGGACCCTGCAGTCGGCGGGCCCGGACGACGTCGGTCGTCCGAGGCCGCGACTTGACAGGGTCACGTGTCTATGGACTGCAAGGATCCGCGGGTGGCCGCGGACGAGACGGAAAGGCCTCGAGTGACCACTTCGACGACCAGCGGTGTGCAGGACGGCAAGGAGACCACTGCCTCCGAGGCCACGACCACGCGCACCCGCTCCACGGCAGCCAAGAAGTCGGCAGCCAAGAAGTCGGCAGCCACGAAGAGCGCCACGACCAAGGGCGCCACGACGCGGACGACCGCGACGAAGTCGGCGGCGACCAAGACCGCTGCCACGCCGACGGCCAAGAAGAAGGCGACCCGGAAGCCCACCGCGGCCAAGACCACCGCCACGGCCAAGACCACCGCCGCGAAGAAGACCGCCACGACCGGGGGCAAGAAGGCCACCGCGTCCGCCGCCTCCGCCGAGCAGGCCGAGGACGACGAGGAGCTCGTCCAGGCGCGCGAGCGCACCGAGGCCGCGGACGCCGTCGAGGAGGACGTGGTGGCGGACGAGACCGCCACCGAAGACTCTGATGATGAGGACGCGGACGGCTCGGACGCTCCGGAGCGTCCGGCGATGGACGCGGAGGCCGTGACCGGCACGACGGCCGCCACAGGCCAGAAGGTGGCCCAGTCCAAGGGCGCGTTCGTCATGGACGACTCCGAGGACGACGCCCCGGTGCAGCAGGTGGTCGTGGCGGGCGCCACGGCGGACCCGGTGAAGGACTACCTGAAGCAGATCGGCAAGGTCGCCCTGCTCAACGCCGAGCAGGAGGTGGACCTGGCCATGCGCATCGAGGCCGGCCTCTACGCCGAGCACGTCGTGCAGCACGAGGCCTCCGACGACTACCGCGAGCGCCGGGACATCCAGCTGATCATCGCGGACGGGCGCAAGGCCAAGAACCACCTGCTCGAGGCCAACCTGCGTCTGGTGGTCTCCCTGGCCAAGCGCTACACCGGTCGCGGCATGCTGTTCCTGGACCTCATCCAGGAGGGCAACCTCGGCCTGATCCGCGCCGTCGAGAAGTTCGACTACACCAAGGGCTTCAAGTTCTCCACGTATGCCACGTGGTGGATCCGTCAGGCCATCACCCGCGCCATGGCGGACCAGGCCCGCACCATCCGCATCCCGGTGCACATGGTGGAGGTCATCAACAAGCTGGCCCGCGTGCAGCGGCAGATGCTCCAGGACCTCGGCCGCGAGCCCACCCCGGAGGAGCTGGCCAAGGAGCTGGACATGACCCCGGAGAAGGTCGTGGAGGTGCAGAAGTACGGCCGCGAGCCCATCTCCCTGCACACCCCGCTCGGCGAGGACGGCGACTCCGAGTTCGGCGACCTGATCGAGGACTCCGAGGCCGTGGTGCCCGCGGACGCCGTCTCCTTCACGCTGCTCCAGGAGCAGCTGCACTCGGTGCTGGACACCCTTTCCGAGCGCGAGGCCGGCGTCGTCGCCATGCGCTTCGGCCTGACCGACGGCCAGCCCAAGACGCTGGACGAGATCGGCAAGGTCTACGGAGTGACACGAGAGCGCATCCGCCAGATCGAGTCGAAGACCATGTCCAAGCTGCGTCACCCCTCCCGCTCGCAGGTGCTCCGGGACTACCTGGACTGAGTCGGAGCGGCATGATGAAGGGCCGGACCCCCGCGGGGGTCCGGCCCTTCGTCATGCCGGGCGCGTCAGGCGCCGGCGGTGAGGCGGTCCGTCTCGTCCTGCCACAGCGCGGCCTGGGGACGCAGCGCGTCCTCGACGGCGCGGGCGTGGTGGGCGCAGAACTGGAGGGCACCGCCCGAGTGCAGCACGGCGCGGACGTAGGCCTGCGCGCCGCAGCGGTCGCAGCGGTCGGAACGGGTGAGGGCGGCCGGCTCGGCCACGGCGGTGATGGACATGGTGTCCTCCTCGGGTCTCTCGGGGCTGGAGGGCGACGACGCCGGTGGGGCGGGTCGGTCCTCCTCTTGTCCCATGGAACAGCAAGGATGGCAGGGAACTTCCCCGCGCGCCCGCCCCGCACCCGCGTTTCGCCACCCGCGTACGCAAGCAGCCGGGCCGGGCTGCCCAGGGACGTCCGGCCCGAACCCTGGCGTGTCCGGCCCGCGGAGTAGGCTGGACCGGCCGCCGTCGTCCACCGAAAGGCCCGCCCCGTGCCCGCGAACACCGAGTACAACGCCCGCCACCTCTCCGTGCTGGAGGGGCTCGAGGCCGTCCGCAAGCGGCCGGGCATGTACATCGGCTCCACCGATTCCCGCGGCCTCATGCACTGCCTCTGGGAGATCATCGACAACTCGGTGGACGAGGCTCTGGCCGGCTTCGGGCAGTCGATCGAGATCACCCTGCATCCGGACGGCTCCGTCGAGGTCGAGGACAACGGGCGCGGCATCCCCGTGGACGTGGAGCCGCGCACCGGCCTGTCCGGTGTCGAGGTGGTGTTCACCAAGCTCCACGCCGGCGGCAAGTTCGGCGGCGGTTCCTACGCCGCCTCGGGTGGCCTGCACGGCGTGGGCGCGTCGGTGGTCAATGCCCTGTCCTCGCGCCTGGACGTGCAGGTGCTGCGCGGCGGCAAGGTCCACCAGATGTCGTTCCGGCGCGGCGAGCCGGGCCGCTTCCAGGACGGGTCGCGCCCGTCGCCGGCCGCCCCGTTCGAGCCGTCCACGGACGCCTCGCCGCTGGACGTCGTCGGGAAGGCCAAGCGCGGGCAGACCGGCACGCGCGTGCGCTACTGGGCGGACGAGCAGATCTTCGTGAAGGACGCGACGTTCTCCGCCGAGGAGCTCCAGGCGCGGGCGCGCCAGACCGCCTACCTGATCCCGGGCCTGCGGATCACAGTCAAGGACCTGCGCCGCCGACCCGGCACGCCCGGCGCCGACGGCCCGGTCGAGGAGGTCTTCCAGTACGACGGCGGCATCTCCGAGTTCGTGGAGCACCTCACGCCCGCCACCCCGGTGACGGACGTGTGGCGGATCCAGGGCTCCGGCACCTTCAAGGAGCGGGTCCCGGTGCTCGGCGAGGACGGGCGCACCTCCATGCAGGATGTGCAGCGCACGTGCGAGGTGGACGTCGCCCTGCGCTGGGACGTCGGCTACGACACCGTGTTCCGGTCCTTCGTGAACATCATCGCCACGCCCAAGGGCGGCACCCACCAGTCCGGGTTCGAGGCGGCACTGCTGAAGGTGTTCCGGGCCCAGGTGGAGGCCAACGCGCGCCGGCTCAAGGCCGGGTCGGACAAGGTGGAGAAGGACGACGTGCTGGCCGGCATGACCGCCGTCCTGACGGTGCGGCTCGCCGAGCCGCAGTTCGAGGGGCAGACCAAGGAGATCCTCGGCACCTCCGCGGTGCGGCGGATCGTCTCCCAAGTGGTGGAGAAGCAGCTGACCGCCCGCCTCACCTCCACGGCCCGCGCCCAGAAGCAGCAGGTGCACACGCTGCTGGAGAAGGTCGTCGCCGAGATGAAGTCGCGCATCTCCGCGCGCACCCACAAGGAGAACCAGCGGCGCAAGAACGCCCTGGAGACCTCGACGATGCCGGCCAAGCTGGCGGACTGCCGCAGCAACGACGTCGCCTCCTCCGAGCTGTTCATCGTCGAGGGCGACTCGGCGCTCGGCACCGCCAAGCTGGCCCGGTCCTCCGACTTCCAGGCCCTGCTGCCGATCCGGGGCAAGATCCTGAACGTGCAGAAGGCCTCCGTCTCGGACATCCTGGCCAACGCCGAGTGCGCGGCGCTGATCCAGGTCGTCGGGGGCGGCGCGGGGCGCAGCTTCGACCTGGATGCGGCCCGCTACGGCAAGGTCGTGCTGATGACAGACGCGGACGTGGACGGTGCCCACATCCGCACCCTCCTGCTGACGCTCTTCTTCCGCTACATGCGGCCCATGGTCGAGGCCGGGCGCGTGTACGCGGCCGTCCCGCCGCTGCACCGGATCGAGGCGGTGACCCGCGGCGTCAAGGAACGCGAGGTCATCTACACGTACTCGGAGCAGGAGCTCCACGCGACGCTCGCCCGCCTGGAGCGGGAGGGCCGCTCGTACCGCGAGCCGATCCAGCGCTACAAGGGCCTGGGCGAGATGGACGCGGACCAGCTGGCCGAGACCACCATGGACCCGCGCCACCGCATGCTCCGCCGCGTGAACATCGCCGAGGTGGAGGCCGCCGAGCGCGTCTTCGACCTGCTCATGGGCTCCGCGGTGGCCCCGCGCAAGGACTTCATCGTCTCCCACGCCGACGAGCTGGACCGCGAGCGCATCGACGCCTGACCCCCCACTTTCGTTCGGGAAACGGCGGCCCCAGGAGCGTCGTCGTTCGGGAAACGGCGGGCACCGAGGCGACGGCGGCGCAGTCGCCGCCGTTTCCCGAACGAAAGCCCTGGGCGGGCGCCCGTGCCGACCGCGGCGGACGTCAGCGGTCGCGGTAGTACGCCGCGACGCGGTGCAGGCCCTCGTCGATGCTCACGGTCGGCGTCCACGCGAGGACCTCCCGGGTGCGCCGCTGGTCGAACCAGTGGGCGGTCGAGAGCTGCTCGGCGAGGAACTCGGTCAGCGGCGGCTCGCCGTCGTCGGAGCCCACGCCCCGGGACCGCAGCCCGAACAGGTCCCGCTCCCACGCCCGCTCGATCAGGGCGCCGGCGCGCCGGGCCAGGCCCGCCGGGACGCGGCGCTCGGGCTCCGCGGCACCGCCCGCCAGCGCGATCTGGCGGATCAGCTCACCGACCGGTCGCGGCTCGCCGTTGGTGACCACGAGGGCCTCGCCGTGGTGCACGTCCGCCGCGGACAGGGCCGCCACCACGGCCTCGACGGCGTTGGCCGTGTACAGCGTGTCGACCAGGGGAGCGCCCGTGCCGAGCACGGGCATCCGCCCGGCCCGCGCACGCTGCACGATCCGGTCGGTGAGCTGCAGGTCCCCGGGCCCCCACATCAGGTGGGGGCGCAGCACGAGGACGCGGAAGTCGTCGCGGTCGGCGGCCAGGGCCAGACGCTCGCCCGCCGCCTTCGTGCGGGCGTAGGGCCCGCGCGCGTGCTCGGGGCTGGCGGCTCCGGCGCCCTCACCGACGATGGAGTCGCCGGCGTGCGCCACGGAGGGGGAGGAGACGTGGACGAAGCGTCGCACGCCGTGGCGCTGCGCGGCGTGCAGCAGGATGCGCGTGCCCTCGACGTTCACGGCCTCGTACTCGTGCTCGGGGCCGGACACGGACACCTTCGCGGCCACGTGCACCACGGTGTCCGCGCCGGTCAGGGCCTCCTCGACGGCGGCCGGGTCGGTCACGGACCCGCGCACGTCCCGCGCACCGGGCACGCCCGAGGGGCGCCGCTGCAGGGTGGTCACGTCGTTGCCGGCATCGGCGAGCACCCGGGCGACGCCCGCACCCAGCAGCCCCGAGGCGCCGGTCACCAGGACGCGGCGCGACGCGAGGCGCTCGACGAGGTCGGGCATCCCGGCGGCGTCGAGGTCGACGTCGTAGCCGAAGCCGCTCACAGCGCACCCACCTTCCCGCCGGCGAGCACGGCCTCCGCCCAGTCGGCCACCCGGGCGCGGTCGATCTTGGAGTTGTGCCGGATGTCCGTGGGGATCTCATCGGCCACGAGCACCGCGGCCACCGGCAGCGGCTCGAGGGCCGCGCGCACGGCGGAGGCCAGCGCGGTCGGGGCGAGGCCCTGCTTGGGCCGGCCGTCCCGGTGGTGACCCGGGCGCCGCGCCGGGCGCGTGGCCGGCACGGCCGCCTCCACGACGACGACCACGGCCTGCGTGCCCCGGGGCCCGACGCCGACGACGGCGCTGCGTCGCACCGGCCCGAGCGCGTCGACGGTCTTCTCGGGCCCACCCGGACCGACCGGGCCCTCGGGCGTGGTGATCACGTGCTGGAGCCGACCCTCGAGCCAGACGCGGCCCTCGGCGTCGAAGTGGCCGACGTCGGCGGTGCGGTGCCATACCCGGCCGTCCCGCCGCCACAGCCCGTCGCGCTTGCTCTGCTGGTCGGTGTGCCAGAGCGCGTCGTAGCGGTCCTTCAGGTGGGGGGCGCTGACCACGATCTCGCCGAGGACGCCGTGGCCCCGCGCGGGGTCGAGGATGACGTCCTCGGCGCTGCCGTCCTCGAGCAGCGGCGCGATGGCCAGGGACACCGTGGGCAGCGCGGAGCCCACGCAGACGCCCTCGTCGTCGGCGGCGCGCAGGCGCTGCACCTCGGCGCCGTCGATGTCCGTGAGCAGCAGCCCCTCGGTCATGCCCCACGGCGTGTGGACCCGGGCGTTCGGCATCAGGTCCGAGACCTGACGCATCAGCTGCGGGTGCACGGGGGCGCCGGCCGAGAGCACGAGACGCACGGCGTCGAGCGCCTCGCGCTGGGGAGCGTCGAGGCCGTCGGCGGTCGCGACCACGTTCGCCAGGGCGGCGGGGGAGGCGAACAGCACGCTCGACTGCCCGGCGATCGCGGCGTCGGCCAGCTTCTGCGCGGTGAGGGTGGCTGGCTGGGTGACATCCATGTCCGGGGAGACGGACGCGGCGCCGAGGGCGGGTCCGAGCAGCGCGAACGGGGCGAAGCCGGCCAGCAGGGAGCCGCCCGGGCGGATGCCCAGGGTGCGGGAGATCAGCGCCACGAGGCGGCCCAGCCGCTCGTGCGTGTACACGACGCCCTTGGCCGGGCCCGTGGAGCCGGACGTGAACAGCACCGCGGCGTCCGCGTCCAGGGCGGGCTCGGGCAGCACGGTGCCGTACTCGTCGACGGCGTCGCCCGTGGCCGGGTCGCGGTGGCGGTCCACCATCGCGTAGAGCGAGTCGGAGACGTCGAGCAGGCGGCGCTGGGCGGCGCCCGGCTCGGTCACGGAGATCCGGGTGCCCGGCCAGGACTGGGCGCGGGCCAGCGTCAGACCGGGGGTGCGGCCGATGATCCAGCGGGGGCGGGCCGACTTCATCGCCCGGGTCATGCCCTTGACCCCGAGGCCCTGGTCCGCCACCACGGCGACGGCGCCCACGCGCAGCACGGCGTACAGGGCCGCCGACAGGTCGCGACCCGGCGGCACGAGCATGGCGACCCGGTCGCCCGGTCGCATGCCCGCGGCCCACAGCCCGGTGGCGATGGCCGAGACCATCTCCTGCAGCTCGCCCCAGGTGACCGCCACGGGTCGGCGGGCGGTGCCCACGAGCGAGCGGCCGGCCTGGGCGCCGGCCATGTCCACCAGTGCGGTGTACTCGCGGTGGTCCGAGCCGGGGGCACCCCAGTCGCGCAGGTGGTCCCAGAGCCGGACCATGCCGGGCTCGCGGGCTCCGGGCTCCTCCCCGAGGTCCACCTCCAGGCCCGGGTCGGCGGCCGCGTCGGCGGTGGCGTGCGGGACGGGGCCCGGCAGCCCCGAGGCGGGGTCGGAGAGCTGGCCGGCGCGCAGCAGCTGGGCCCACTGCAGCAGGGGCGCGGTGATGTCGCGGTCGTCCACGAGCAGGTGCCCCGCCTGCTCGTAGCGGTGCACGCGCGCGTGGGGCAGGCGGTCGCGGAGGTCGTCGAGGTAGCGGTCCAGGAAGACCGGGTCGTCGGCGCCCCACAGGATCAGGGCGGGCACCTCGGTGCGGCCCAGGGCGGCGAGGTCCTCGCCCACCCGCTGCAGTTCGGGATGGCTGCCGTGGCCGGGGTCGGCCGGGATGTCCGCGACGAAGCCGCCGACGCCGCCGCGTCGGGCCGCCGTGTCGTAGGGCAGGTGGTAGGCCGCCCGGGTCTCGCGGTCGAGGGCCGGGGTGGCGAGGGAGGTCGTCACGGAGAGGAAGGCGTCCGTGGTGACGGTGGAGGCCGGCAGGACGGGCCCGGCGAGGGCGGCCTGCAGCGGGGCGGGGATCGGCGCCCCCTCGGGCTGGTGGACCGCGGTGTTCAGGGTCGCGACGCCGGCCACCAGCTCCGGATGACGCGCCGCCCAGCCGAGGGACACGACGCCGCCCCAGTCGTGGCCGAGCGTGATCAGCGGGTGGCCGGTGGCCGCCAGGTCGCGCAGCCCGAGGGCCGCCAGCAGCGCGTCCAGGTCGGCGATGCGGCCGCCCAGCGTGCGGTAGGTGTCGCCCGCGCGGCCCATCGACGCGGCGGACGGCGAGCCCGCGTGCGCGAGGCGCTCGGAGAAGCCCATGTCCAGCTGGTCCGGCGCCACGACGCGCCACGCCGCCATGCCCCGGCGTGCCCGGCGCACGGTCTCCGCGAGCAGGGAGCGCCACAGCCAGGACCACGTCGGATTGCCGTGCACCGCGACGATCGTGCCGACGATCTCCGCCCCGGCCGCCGCGAGCACGGGACCGGTGTCCGCCACGTGCAGCGTCCGCACGGTCCCCTCCGGGTCCGCGGCGGAGCGGATCTCCACGAGGCGGGACCACGCCGGGTCCCAGCCGGGCAGTCGGTCGGCCGGCGGCAGGGCGGCGGGGGCGGCGGGGATCTGGGGCATGGCTCTGGCTCCTTCAGTTCACCATTCGATCTCGAGCATCGCGGTGTTCAGACCCGAGCCCACGCCCAGGCAGACCACCGTGTCCCCGTCCTCCAGGGTGTCCATCTCCCGCACGAGGGTGATGGGCAGCGACGCCGGGCCGACGTTGCCCAGCGTGGGGAACGTCGTCGGGATGCGCGCCGGGTCCAGGTGGGCGGACTCCGCGATCGCGTCGGTGTGCATCTGCGAGACCTGGTGGGTGATGAACCGGTCGGCCTCCGGCCACGCCCACTCCGCCGGGACGTCGTGCCACGCGTCCATCACGAGTTCGAGACCGTCCTTGAGCAGGGCGGTGGAGTCGGTGTACATGCCGTGGTGGTCGCCCACGCACAGGCCGTGGTGGTCGGTGCCGGCGCGGGTGATCCCGCGGACGATCCGGTGGGCGTCCGGGTGGTCCTCGATGCGGCCGACGACAGCGGCGGCGGCCCCGGAGCCCAGCGTCAGGGACGCGAACTGCTCCATGAAGTTGCCGCGGTGCGTGGTCTCGGCGTGCAGGTTGGCCACGGTGGCGGCCTGCACCTTCGAGGCGTCCTCCGCGGCGACCACGACCGCGTAGTCGATCTGGCCGGCGTCCACGAGGGTGGAGGCGAGCATGAGGCCGTTGACGAACCCGAGGCACGCGTTCGTGATGTCGAAGTTGGTCGCCGAGGTCGGCAGCCCCATGAGGTGATGGATCCGCACGGCCACGGAGGGCTCGAGTGTGGCCCGGGTGACCGACGTGTTCACGAGCAGGCCCACCCGCTCCCGGGGGACGCCGGCCTGCTCCAGGGCCGCGACGCCGGCGCGGGCGGCGGCCTCCTGGAAGTCCTCGGTCTCGTCCCAGTTCCGTCGGCTGCGCACACCGGCCACCCGCTCCAGGAGGGAGCCGGGCAGGCGCAGGCGGGTGAGCACCTCCGCCAGCTGGTCGTCGAGGTCCCGCGAGGTGACTTCGACGGGGGCCTCCACCTCGGTGACCGCCAGGAGGGCGGCGCGGGAGTACTCGTAGCTGGCGTTGCCGGACACGTTCGTCACC
>NZ_JASDCZ010000068.1:0-11828 GCF_030407635.1 Micrococcus sp. APC 4021 | reverse complement strand
GCCTCATACCTCCTGCGGGAACGCCCCGCCGGCCTCGTTGGCCCCGGCCCGAGTCAACAACGTCATGCCCTCCTACACCTAGGCGCGGGGCGGCGCGACCTGCGACACAGACCTGCGACACAATGGGCCCATGACTGAGACCCCCCAGAGCTCGTCCGGCCAGAGCCGGGACGAGATCCTCGCCCGCCTCGAGGAGATCTACGCGAACGACCCCGCGGTGCGCGAGCACGGCGTCACCCTCGGCGAGGTGGCCGAGGGGCGCGTGGTGCTGCACCGCGACGTCACCGCGGACATGGTGAACTCCCACGAGATCTGCCACGGCGGCTTCCTGTTCCACCTCGCGGACTCGGCGCTGGCGTACTGCGTGGCGACCTTCGGCGCCGCCCCCGTCACCCGGCGCGCCGAGATCACCTACGTGGCGCCCGCCAGGCTCGGCGCGCACCTCGTGGCGACCGCCCGCCAGTCGGTGGAGTTCGGCCGCGACCGCATGATCGAGGTCGGCATCGAGGCGGACGGCCAGCTCGTCGCCTGGTTCACCGGCCACTCCACGAGCCCGCGGGTGCACGCGTGAGCGCCGGGCAGGACGCGACGACGGCCGGGCCGGTCGTCGAGTCGGTGGAGCTGCACGTGGCCGCGGGGGCGGAGGCGGCGTTCGAGGCCGCCGTCGCCGAGGCCGAGCCGCTGTTCCGGGACAAGGGCGCGACGTCCTTCGCGCTGTCCCGGCAGGTGGAGGACCCGGCGCGCTACCGGCTGCTGATCGGCTGGCGCACGCTCGAGGACCACACCGTGGCCTTCCGCGAGTCCGACGCGTTCCTCGCGTGGCGGGCGCTCGTCACCCCGCACCTGGCGCAGCCGCCGGCCGCGACCCACTGGTCCGCCGTCTGACCCCCGCGCCCCCCGCTCTCGTTCGGGAAACGGCGGTCCCCGGCGCGTTTTCGTTCGAGAAACGGCGCGAGGGCCGACCGTTTCCCGAACGAAAGTGCCCGACACGCCGCCGTTTCCCGAACGAAAGTGCCGACTGAGACGCGGTCGGTTCAGAGGTGACGGCCGGCCAACCGCGTGAGGCTCGACTGGATGCCCCGCCCGTTGTCCGCCGGCACCCGCAGCAGCTCGTACGCGCGGCGCACGGCCGGCCGGGCCCACGAGTAGTCGAAGGTCTCGGTGACCTCGGTGGTGCCGTCCCCGTTGTCCTGGAACGCCCAGCGCCACCGGTGTCCGCCCGGGTGGGCCCACTCCACGAGCTCGTCCTCGTCCACGGCGGTGGCGGTCAGCGTCATCGTGTACGGCACCCCGTACTTCCGCATGGCCACGCGGAACCGGTCGCCCACGGCCAGCCGGTGCGGCCCGCTCACCTTCGGCCGCACGGTCCCGGACCCGTCCGCCTCGTGATGGCGGTGCGGGTCCGCGAGCATCGCCCACAGCTCGTGCGCCGGCGCGGCCACGGTGGCCCGGTAGGACACCTGGTGCTCGCCGGTCTCCACGCGCTCGGGCCACGCCGCCTGCGGGGCGGCCTGCGGCAGCCCGGACGACGACGGCGCGGCGGACTCGGTCTCGGGGGTGGCGGACGAGGGGGTCGGCTCGGTGCTCATGTCGCCCAGTCTAGGAACTGCCGCGGACACCGGAAGCGGAGGCGACGGCACCCCTCGGCGGGACACCACAGCACTCTTGCCGGGGCCCACCCCGGGCCTAGGGTCAGGTCATGGGCGCATGGGGCAGAAACGTCTTCCAGAACGACACGGCGCTGGACATCGTGGACGAGGTCCTCGACGGTACCTTCGACCTCGACGAGTTCCGCAGGAACTTCCGTCGCGACGAGGACGAGGGCTACCTGACCGCGAGCCAGGGCGCCGCACTCCTCACCCTCGGGGCGCTCGTGCGGATCGCTCGGAACGAGGACCACGCGGACCTCGAGGCCCTGCTCGAGCACGCGGAGGCGGACGAGGTGGACCTCACCGCCTTCATCGGCCAGTTCTCGGACGAGGACATCGAGACCCTGCGCGAGCTGATCGGCGTGGTCATCCGCGAGCCCTCCTGCTCCGAGCTCTACCAGCTCTGGGAGGAGTCCGGGGAGCTCGAGCAGTGGCTCGAGTACTCCCGCGAATGCCTGCCCTGACCGGCCGGCCGGCCGGCCGGGGTGGACCCGGCTCGGCCGGCCCCGCCCCGGCTCACCGCGCGTAGCGGGTGAGCCGCAGCGAGTTCAGCACCACGAGCACGCTCGAGGCCGCCATCGCGCCGCCGGCGATCATCGGGTTGAGCAGGCCCAGGGCCGCGACCGGGATGCCGAGCACGTTGTAGGCGAACGCCCAGAACAGGTTCATCCGGATGATCCCCAGCGTGCGGCGGCTCAGGTCGAGCGCCTGGACCACCTGGTGCAGGTCGTCGCCCATCACGGTGATCTGCGCGGCCTCGCGGGCCACGTCCGTGCCGGAGCCCATCGCGATGCCCATGTCCGCGGCAGCCAGGGCCGGGGCGTCGTTGACGCCGTCGCCGACCATGGCCACCACGTGACCCTCGGACTGGAGCCGGCGGACCACGTCCACCTTGTCCTCGGGGCGCACGCCGGCCACCACGTCCTCGGCCGGGATCCCGACGGCGGCCGCCACCTGGGTGGCGACGGCGGCGTTGTCCCCGGTCACCAGCAGCGGGCGCAGGCCGAGCTCCTTGAGCCGGGCGATGGCGTCCGCCGAGGTCTCCTTCACGGTGTCCCGCACGGACAGGACGCCCGCCACGCGGCCGCCGACCGCGACCCACACGGCCGTGGCGCCGGCCTGCTCCGCCGCCTCGAACGCGGCACGGTGCTCGGCGGGGATGCCGCCGTCGAGGGCGGTCTCGAGGACGGAGCCGCGGCCGACGGCCACGCGGACCGGATCCGGGCCGGCGGCGCCGTGCGCGCCGGAGCCGAGGGCACCGTCGTCGTGGGGGAGGGCCACCAGCCCGGACACGCCGCCGCCGGCCGTGGAGGCGAAGTCCGCCACGCCGGGCACGGTCAGGCCGCGCTCCTCGGCGCCGGCCACGATCGCGCGGGCGATCGGGTGCTCGGACCCGCGCTCGACGGCGGCCGCCAGGGTCAGCAGGACGTCGGCGGCCTGGTCCGGCGCCGTTTCGTCAACGAAAGCGCTCCGGGAGGCGCCCGTTTCGGCCACGAAAGCGGGGTCGAGGACGAGCACGTCCGCCAGCGCCATGCGGCCCTCGGTCACGGTGCCGGTCTTGTCCAGCACGATCGTGTCCACGGTGCGCGAGTCCTCGAGCACCTCGGGGCCGCGGATGAGGATGCCCAGCTGCGCGGCGCGGCCGGTGCCGGCCAGCAGGCCGACCGGGGTCGCCAGGCCGAGGGCGCACGGGCACGCGATCACGAGCACGGCCACGCCGGCGCGCAGCGCGGACGGCAGGTCGCCGGTCACGATCAACCACACCGCGAAGGTCAGCACGGCGATCCCGAGCACGATCGGCACGAACACGGCGGAGATGCGGTCGGCCAACCGGGCCACGCGCGCCTTGCCGGTCTGCGCCTCGGAGACGAGCCGCCCCATCTGGGCGAGCGTCGTGTCCGAGCCGACGCGCGTCGCGCGGGCCACGAGCCGGCCCGAGGTGTTCAGGGTGGCGCCGGTGAGGGCGTCCCCGGGGCCGACCTCCACGGGCACGGACTCGCCGGTGAGCAGGGAAGCGTCCACGGCCGAGGTGCCCTCGAGCACCTCGGCGTCCGTGGGCACCTTCTCGCCGGGGCGGATCAGCACGACGTCGCCCGGCGCGAGGGACTCGGCGGGCACCGTGCGCTCGGCGTGGGTCTCGGGGTCGTAGAGGGTGGCCTGGGCCGCGCCCAGGTCCAGGAGGGCGCGCAGCGCGGCGCCGGCCTCACGCTTGGCGCGGGCCTCGAGCCAGCGGCCCAGCAGCAGGAACGTGGTGATGACCGCGGCCGTCTCGAAGTACAGGCTGTGGTGGGCCATCTCCGCCATGGTCCCGCCCACGTGGGCGGTCATGTCCGGCGCCAGGATCAGCTCCACGGCCGAGTACACGAAGGAGACGAGCACGCCCACGGACACGAGGGTGTCCATCGTGGACGAGCCGTGCCGGGCCGCGCGGAACGCCGCCGAGTGGAACGGCCACGCCGCCCACAGCGCCACGGGCGCCGCCAGGGCGAACGCGACCCAGCCCCAGTGCGGGAACTGCAGCGCCGGGACCATGGAGATCAACACGAGCGGCACCGTCAGCACCGCCGCGCCGATCAGGCGCGGCTTCAGCACGTCCTCGCCCGGACCGTGGGCCATGTGGTCGTGGTGGTCCACGCCGTCATGGTCCGCGGCGTGGCCCTCGCCGTGGTCGGAGGTGTGCGCGTGCCCGGCGTGTCCCGCGTGTCCCGCGTGCCCGGCCTGGCCGGCCGGCGGGGCGGGACGGCGCACCGTGGCGCCGTACCCGGCCTTCTCGACGGCGGCCACGAGCTCCTCGTCCGACACGCCGGCGGGCGCGGTGACGGTGGCCTGTTCGAGCGGCAGGTTCACGGACGCCGTGACGCCCTCGAGCTTGCCCAGCTTGCGCTCGACGCGACCCACGCACGAGGCGCAGGTCATGCCGGTGACGTCCAGGTCGACGCGGCGGGTGGTCTCGGTTTGCGGGCCGGCCGGGGTGGAGGAGGCGGGGTGGGTCATGGGTCAGGCCCCCACCAGCGTGTAGCCGGCCTCCTCGACGGCGGCGCGCGCGGCGGCGGGGTCGAGGGGGCCCTCGGAGGTGACGGTGGCGGTGGAGACGCCCCCGGCGTTCAGGTCCACGTCCACGGCGGAGACGCCGGCGATCTCGCCGAGCTCCTCCTGGACGGAGGCGACGCAGTGGCCGCAGGTCATGCCGGTGATCTTCAGGTCGGTGGTGGTCATCTCGTGCTCCTCGTGCGGTGGTGGGTGGGCGACGGCGCCGGTCAGCGCAGCAGGCGGCCGAGGGCGGCCGTCGCCTCGGCGACCTTCTCGTCGATGAGCTCGGTGCGGCCTTCCGCCTCGGCCTGCACCGCGGCCTCCGCCACGCAGTGACGCAGGTGCTCCGAGGTGAGGTTCAGGCTGAGGGACTGCAGCGCCTTCGTGACGGCGGCGACCTGCGTGAGGACGTCGATGCAGTACACGTCCTCGTCCACCATGCGGTGGAGGCCGCGCACCTGCCCCTCGATGCGGCGCAGTCGAGCGAGGTGCTTCGCCTTGTCCCGGTGCACCTCGTGCGGGGGCCGGTGGCCGTCGCAGGCGTCCGCCGCGGCGGACGGAAGGGGCGAGGCGGCGGCGGGCGCCGTCGTCGTGCTGTCCGTGCTCATACCCCCTGTTCTATACCCCAGGGGGGTATAGGTCAAGGGGTCGGCCGACGCGGGTGCCCTCCTCCGGCAGCGGGGTGGCGGCTTCGCCCAGATCGGCGATCAGGCCGCGGACCTCCAGGTCCAGGGCGTCGCGCACGCCGCGCACCTGCTCGAGGCTCATGCCGCGGATCGACGGCACGGACCACTTCTGCACCTGCGCGCCCTCGGGGATCTCGAACGGATCCGCGCCGTCGAAGAGCACCACGATCTCGGCGGCCCGGAGCACGTCCGGGTCCAGGCCCTTGGTGTACGTGTGGTGCAGCGGGATGCCGATCTCGTTCATCGCCTCGAACGCGGTGGAGATGACCTCGCCGGCGGGCTCCGTGCCGGCCGAGCGGGCCCTGACCGCGCCGTGGGTGCGGTTCTCGAGCAGGGCCGCGGCCATCTGCGAGCGGCCGGCGTTGCCGTGGCAGACGAACAGCACACGCGGGTGGCGGGACTCGATGCTGCCCTGGTTGATCGCCCTGGCGCGCAGGCGCGAGGCGGCATGCTGCACCGAGATGGTCGGCAGCATCTCCGGGTGGCGGCTCGTCTCGGCGAGCTCGGCGTAGGAGTCGAACAGGAGCTGACGCACCGTCGCCTCGTCGGCCACGCCGGGGAAGCGCGCCATCAGCGGCCCGACCTCGCGCTCGAGCACGTGCGCGGCCATCCCGTGCGGCACGGGGTCCACCGCGGCGGGGATGTCCGGCGCGGCCGTCGTGTCCAGCGGCATGTCGTCCACCGCCGGTGCGTGATCGGCGTGGGGGTCCGGGGGGATGGGTGCCATGATGCGAGTCCTCCGGGGAAGGCGGTCGGCTGAACGCGAGGTGAACGGGTGCCCCCACCCTGCGACGTCGGGTGTGCCGGCGCAAGCCTTGACGGGATCCCACCGCGCCCGACGACGCCGCTCGCCGCCGTCGTCGGGGCGGCGGCCGAGGCCCGGGCCCGGAGCGGGGGTCCGCCGAGGTGGGAGAGAATGGGGGCCATGTCTGTCCGCTCCCTGCTCCCGGACCTCGGCGCCCCCGCGACCGGGGCCCCCGAGGCCGCCGTCCCCCCGTTCGCCCGGGCGGTGCTGTGGGCGCACGGGGACGACGCGTGGCGGGGCGAGGGCGGCTGGACCGTGCTCCTGGACGGCACCGACCGGCTCCACCGGCTCTCCGCGCTGTGGCAGGCCGCCGTCGCCGGACGACCGGACCCGACGGCCCCGCTGCGGGGCTGGATCTCCTCGACCTTCGCCGATGACTCGCCCGAGCCCGCGGTCCTGCGGATCCCCGCGGATCTGCGCCGCGCCACGCCGTCCGGCGTGCGAGACGTGGCCCAGCACGTGGACGCGGACGCGCTCGCAGCCGCCGTCGCCGCGGACGGTGCAGCCCGGTTGCTGGCCGACGGCGCGGCGCCCCTGCCCGCCGACGTCGCCGACCGTGCCTGGGACGACGCCGGCTACGCGGCCGGGGTGCGCGAGCTGCTGACGCGGATGGCCGACTCGGGCGGGGAGCTGGCGAAGGTCGTGATCAGCCGCACGATGACCGTCCCCGCGGACGACGCCGACCTGTGGCGGGCGATCGGGGCGCTGCGCCGCGAGTACCCACAGACCTGGGTGTTCGCCGTCGGCGGGCTGCTGGGCGCTACGCCCGAGGTCCTCGCCACGCGGCACGCGGGGCTCGTGGGCTCGCGGGTGCTGGCGGGGTCCATGCCGCGCGGCGCGGACGAGGAGGAGGACGCCGCGCTGCGGGAGCGGCTGGCCTCTGATCCGCGGTTGGCGGAGGAGCATCGCTGGGCGGCGCGGTCGGTGCTGGACGCGCTGGCGCCCGTCGTCGACCTCGCCGATGACGACCCCGCGCCCACCGTCCTGACCCTGCCGAACGTGCACCACCTGGCCACGTCCGTGCGCGGCCGGCTGCGGGATGGGCGGGGGACCGTGCTGGACGTGGTGGCCGCGCTGCATCCGACGGCGGCCGTCGGCGGGACCCCCACGCCGGACGCGGTGAGGGTGATCGCGGAGGTCGAGCCCGTGGACCGCGGCCGCTATGCGGGCCCGGTCGGGTGGCTCGACCAGGACGGCGACGGCGAGATCGCCCTGGCGCTGCGCTGCGGCCAGCAGGTGCCCGGCGGGGTGCGGCTGCAGGCCGGGGGCGGGATGGTCCCGGGAGCGGTGCCCGAGGAGGAGGTCACGGAGATCCGGGCCAAGTTCCTGCCGATGCGCCGAGCGCTGGGCGTCGCCGAGGACTGAGGTCTCCCGCGCTTTCGTTCGGGAAACGGCGGCGTGTCGCGGTGCTTTCGTGTGGGAAACGGCGCCGCACGCCGGATTCGCGTGAGCGGCGATGGAACGGCGCCCCGGAGCGGACGTGCCGGTCGACCTCGTCAGCAAGGAGCGGTGACGCCGTTTCTCGAACGAAAGCGTCCTGGGGCCCGCCGTTTCCAGAACGAAAGCGTCCTGGGGCCCGCCGTTTCCCGAACGAAAGCGTCTGGGACGCGAGAAGACCCGCCGGCCACGGCCCCTCGCGGGGCGGGCCGACGGGTCGTCGCGTCGGTATGGGGGATCAGGCGGCGACGGCCATGGCCTCGTGGGCCGGCGTCGCGGCCTGGAGGCGGCGGGTGGCCTCGCGCTCGGCGAGGGCCGGCAGGAAGGTGGTGATGCGGGCGCCGCGCTTGAGGTCGGCGACGACCTCGCGGACGACCGAGCGGACGGTCTCGGCGGTGACGGTGCCCTCGAAGCGGCGGAGGAGGGTCTCCTCGACGCGCTGGAGCACGTGGCGCTGCATGAGGGGGCTCGGGGTGGCGGGCAGGTGGTGGCTGGTCGTGTTGATGCTCACGGTGAGCACCTCCTTCGGTTGCCGGACCATGAGTCCGGCGGATCGTCGCGGCGGGGCCGCGGGTGATGGGTTCGGTGGAGTCCCAACCTCGCGTTCCGTAAACGCTAGGTGAACTGCTTGTGAACAAGTTTACAGATTTCCTCCCGGAGTGCAACTCCGTGTTCACCAACGTGACCTGTGACACCCTGTTGCGCCCGCCTGTATGCCGCGAAATCGGCGCCATCACGCTACTTTCGTGTCGAGGCGCCACGAGCGGCAGGCGAACAGCAAGATGAACAGAAGGTGAACGGCACCGTTCATCTCGGCCCCCTGCCCCTCCGCCCGGCCCGGTGCGAGGCTGGGACCATGCGCCCCGACTGCCACTCCGCCCCGACCTCCGCGGCCGCCCTCGCCCGCGAGGCCGTGATCCTCGCCGGTGCCGGTGCGGCGATCCTGCTCCAGGTGGCGCACCGGCCGGTGGGGGCCGGCGTCGCCG
Source organism: Micrococcus sp. APC 4021 (assembly GCF_030407635.1). NCBI lineage: Bacteria > Bacillati > Actinomycetota > Actinomycetes > Micrococcales > Micrococcaceae > Micrococcus > Micrococcus sp. APC 4021. The sequence continues at coordinate 3,235 of NZ_JASDCZ010000068.1, read as the reverse complement.
TCCACTCCCGGTTCACCGAGGACCCGATGCGCCGGCTCCGCCACACGCTCGCCTACATCTACGCGGTCACCCTCCCCGAGGCCGCGCCGTTGCGCGACGCGGTCGTCGACCGGGTGCGGGCGGCGCACCGCCCGGTCCGCGGGCTCGACGCCGGAGGCCACCCCTACGACGCCGCCGACCCGGACGCCCAGCTCTGGGTGGCCGCCACCCTCTATGCGATGGGGGAGCAGGTGCGCCGCCGGATGTGGGGCGCCCTCGACGCCGAGGACGCCGACCGCCTCTACCGCGGGTACGCCCCGCTCGCCACGAGCCTCGAGGTCCCCGCCTCCGCCTGGCCGGTCGACCGCGCAGCGTTTGCGGACTACTGGGACGACCGGGTGGCCCGGCTCGAGGTCACGGACGACGCGCGGCGGGTCGCCGCCGACCTGTTCTCCGGCCAGGGCGTCCCCGCGCCGCTGCGGGCGGCTATGCCCCTGGCCCGGTTCGTCACCGCCGGTCTCCTCCCAGGCCGCGTGCGCGCCGGCCTCGGCTGGTCCTGGACCGGGCGGGACTCCGTCCGGGAGGCATGCCTCTGGGGGCTGGCGCGCACCCTGTACCGGCCGCTGCCGGCGACGGTGCGCGGCGTCGTCGTGGGCTGGGTCCTGCGGGGGCTGCCCCGGACGCGGGAGCCGCGTGGCGCCGTCGTCGCGGAGGCGACCCGCCGCGATGTCCGCCCCGTCTGGGAGAATGGTGCCGATGTCTGACTACCAGCCCCGCCGCCCCGGATCGAAGCCCACCCCGAACCGCCAGAGGGACCGCGCCGGCAAGCCGGCCCTCGGCCGCCCCGAGCGCGGCCTGATCGACGAGTCCGAGGCGCGCCAGCTCGCCGAGGACCGAGAGCGCATGCGCCGCGCCGGCGTCGGCCACCAGCTCTCCGCGCCCAAGCGCCGCGAGGCCGCCACCGCCGAGCGCCCCCAGGTGATGCCGAAGACCGAGGGCTGGACCCAGCCGATGGGCCCGGACGGCCGACCGCAGCTGCAGTTCAAGCAGCCGCGCGTCTCCCAGCCGCCCACCCACCTGGCCGACCTCACGCTGAAGGAACGGCAGGAGAAGGCCAAGGAGATCGGGCTGCCGGCGTTCCGCGCCAAGCAGCTCTCGGTGCACTACTTCGAGCACTACACCACCGATCCGGAGCAGATGACGGACCTGCCCAAGGACAAGCGGGAGGCGATCGCGGAGGCGTTCTTCCCGCCGCTGCTCACCGAGGTCCGGCGCATGGAGACCGACCGCGGGGACACCGTCAAGTTCCTGTGGCGGCTGTTCGACGGCGCGCTCGTGGAGTCCGTGCTCATGCGGTACCCCGGCCGCGTGACGCTGTGCGTGTCCAGCCAGGCCGGCTGCGGGATGAACTGCCCGTTCTGCGCCACGGGCCAGGCCGGGCTGACCCGCAACATGTCCACGGCGGAGATCGTGGAGCAGATCGTGCTGGCCAACCAGGTGATCGCCCAGGGCGGACTGGGCGGCAAGCGCAAGGACGGCGGGCACGACGCCGACCGCGTCACCAACGTCGTGTTCATGGGCATGGGTGAGCCCCTGGCCAACTACAAGCGCGTGATGGCCGCCGTGCACCGCATGGTGGACCCCTCGCCCGAGGGTCTGGGCATGTCCGCGCGGAACATCACGCTGTCCACTGTGGGCCTGGTGCCGGCCATCCGGAAGCTGGCCGAGGAGGGCGTGCCGCTGACGTTCGCGCTGTCCCTGCACGCGCCGGACGACGAGCTGCGCGACGAGCTGATCCCCGTGAACTCACGCTGGAAGGCGGACGAGGCGATCGACGCCGCGTACGACTACTTCGTGGCCACCGGGCGCAGGGTGTCCATCGAGTACGCGCTCATCAAGGACATGAATGACCACGCGTGGCGCGCCGACCTGCTGGCCAAGAAGCTCAACGCCCGGGGCAAGGGCTGGGTGCACGTGAACCCGATCCCGCTGAACCCGACGCCGGGCTCCATCTGGACGGCCTCGGAGAAGGACGTGACGCGCGAGTTCGTGGACCGGCTCAACGCCGCCGGCATCCCCACCACCCTGCGCGACACCCGCGGCAAGGAGATCGACGGCGCGTGCGGCCAGCTGGCGGCCGAGGACGTCGACTGACCTGTCGAGGTCTCCTGCGCGGCGCTCGCCGGCCCGTCCGCGGATGAGCCGCGGGGCCGGCGTCGGGAAGCGCCGTCAGAAGCGAACGGTCTCGCTGTCGCCCGGCTCGGCGGTCCCGCCGGTGACCTTGGCCTTCACCATCTCGACGGCGGTGGCCACCGCGCCCGGGGACTCCCAGAACTGGGCGGTGTTCACGTCCACGCGCACGAGCACGATCTGCGGATCCTCGGGGCTCGAGCCCTCACCGAAGAACGCCTCGGTGGCGGAGTTCCAGAACTCCTTCTTGCGGGCGTCGTCGCGGACGAGCTGACCGTGGCCCGCGAGGGAGGCCCAGAAGTCCTTGTCCTGGACGGCGACGTTGACCGGGCGCTGCGGGGCGTCCGCGGCGACGTCGGAGGTGGAGCGCGTCATGAACCAGAGCGTGCCGCCGTCCTCGGCCTGCTGCAGGCCCATCGGGCGGGTGACGAGCGTGCCGTCCGCCTCGGCGGTGGTCAGCATGCAGACGTGCACCTTCGCGAGCTTCTCGAGCAGATGGGTGCGGGGATCCTGGGTGCCCATGGCGTGACTCCTTCGTCGTCGGGTGCCGGCGCCCTGATGCGGCCACCGGCTCGTCGAACCGACCCTAGGTGTAAGAGGTCATGACGTTGTTGACTCGGGCCGGGGCCAACGAGGCCGGTGGAGCATCTCCGCAGGAGGTATGCGGCCGATGGTAGTTGTAGTGGTTCACCCACACTGCCAACGCCTCACGCCGGGCCGTCTCTGAGGTATACGGGCGGGCGTAGAGGACCTCATCGACCATCAGCCGGTTGTAGCGTTCGACCTTCCCGTTATGGCGGGGCGTGTAGGGCCGGATCCGGTGGTGCCGGCCCCCGAGCGAGACCACCTTCGCGGTGAAGTCCACGGCCCGGTAGTTGTTGCCGTTGTCCGTGATCACCCTGTCGATCCGGATGCCGTGGGCGGCGAAGAACGCCCGCGCCCGGCAGAAGAAGCTCACGGTCGTAGCTGCCCGCTCATCGGGCAAGGCTTCGGTGTAGGCCAGGCGGGTGAACCCGTCGATCGCCGAGTGCAGGTAGGTGTAGCCGACCCGTCGGCCAGGCCCGCG
>NZ_JASDCZ010000067.1:0-11906 GCF_030407635.1 Micrococcus sp. APC 4021 | reverse complement strand
GACGGGGGTGGTGAAGGTGCCGGCCAGGTTCTGCAGCTGGTAGATCCACAGGGTCCAGATCCCGGTGACCATCAGCACCCCGACGAGCACCAGCAGTACCCCGCCGATGATGTTGAAGGCGCGGATGTGGCGGCGGACGAAGCCCAGCGTTCGGGTGACCCAGTCCAGGCCCATCGCCACCAGCACGAAGGGGATGCCCAGGCCCAGACAGTAGAGGAAGCCCAGCAGGGCCCCGCGCCAGGGGTCCCCGGTGGTGGTGCTCAACGCCAGCACGGCGCTGAGGGTCGGGCCCATACACGGGGTCCAGCCCAGGCCGAAGACCACCCCGAGCAGCGGGGCCCCGGCGATCCCGGTCCTGGGCTGGAAGGACATCCGCCGGGTGTTCTGCAGGAACGGCAGCCAGCCGATGAGCACCAGGCCCATCAGGATCACGAACACCCCCAAGGCCCGGATCAGCGCGTCCTGCCACTGCAACAGCCACCCGCCGATCACCCCGAAGGCGGCCCCGTAGAGGGTGAACACCGCGGCGAAGCCCATAATGAACAGTCCCACCCCGGTCATCACCCGGCGCCGGTTGTCCGCCCGGCGCGGGTCGGCCAGCCCGGAGACATACCCCAGGTATCCGGGCACCAGCGGCAAGATGCACGGGGAGAGGAAGGACACCAGCCCGGCGACCACGGCCAGCGGCATCGCCACCAGCAGTGCCCCGGACTGGACCATCTCGGCGAAGAACCCACCCAGGCTCATGGCCGTCCTCCTCGGCCCCGGCAGCGGCGATGCGGGAAGGTGGGGCAGCAACGGGCAGTCACGGAGGGTCCTCACTGATTCAATCGATCGGGGTCGCCCGGCCCGGGCGAAACCCCGCAAGAGACTACAGTGCAGGCTGTATAGTTCACCACATGCTGACGATTGCGACACGGTTGGACGTGATGAACCGGCTGGGCCGGGCGATGGCCGACCCCACCCGATCCCGGATCCTGCTGTCCCTGCTGGAGGGCCCCGGGTATCCGGCCGAGCTGGCCCAGGCCCTGGGGCTGAGCCGGTCGAACGTGTCGAACCACCTGGCCTGCCTGCGGGACTGCGGGATCGTGGCCGTCGAGCACCAGGGCCGCCGCACCCGGTACGCGATCGTCGATGCGCACCTGGCCCGGGCGCTGAGCAGTCTGCTCGAGGTGACCCTCGCGGTGGATGCCTCCGCGCCCTGCCTGGACCCGGGCTGCCCGGTACCCCGGTGCTGCGACACGGCGGAGGTGGCCTCGTGAGCGCCGCCTGCGGCTGCGAGGCCCCGACCCCCACTCCCGGTGCACCCGAGGAGCACGAGGAGCACCGGCCGTGGTGGCGCGATGCAGCCATCCTGCTCCCGGCGCTCTCCGGGCTGGCGTTCCTCACCGGGCTGGTCCTGGAATGGTCCGGGGCCGGTCTCGTGGCCACGGTGGTGTTCTGGGTCGGGCTGGTGCTGGGCGCCTGGACCTTCGTGCCCGGGGCGCTGCGCGGATTGTTCACCCGGGGCCGGCTCGGGATCGGACTGCTGATGACGATCAGCGCCATCGGCGCGGTGATCCTGGGCTACATCGAGGAGGCCGCCGCCCTGGCGTTCCTGTACTCCATCGCCGAGGCCCTGGAAGACAAGGCCATGGACCGGGCCCGGGCGGGCCTGCGCGCCCTGCTGAAACTGGTGCCCGAGACCGCGACCATCCGGGCCGGCGGGGCCACGGTGGAGGTCGAGGCCAAGGACCTGCGACCCGGGCAGGTGCTCGTGGTCCGGCCCGGGGAACGGGTCGCCACCGACGGGATCGTGCGTACCGGGCGCAGTTCCCTGGACACCTCGGCGATCACCGGCGAGTCCATCCCGGTCGAGGTCGGCCCGGGAGACACCGTCTCGGCCGGGTCGATCAATACCGCCGGGGCCCTGGAGATTGACGCCACCGCCGCCGGCACCGACAACTCCCTGACCACCATCGTGCACCTGGTCGAACAGGCCCAGGCCGAGAAGGGGGACCGGGCCCGGCTGGCCGACCGGATCGCGAAGCCCCTGGTGCCCGGGGTGCTCATCCTGGCCGTGCTCGTCGCGGCCCTCGGGTCCCTGCTCGGGGACCCGGAACTGTGGATCACCCGCGCCCTGGTGGTGTTGGTGGCCGCCTCGCCCTGCGCGCTGGCCATCGCGGTGCCGGTCACCGTGGTCTCGGCGATCGGCGCGGCCAGCCGGTTCGGGGTGGTCATCAAATCCGGGGCCGCCTTCGAGCGCCTCGGCGGGATCCGCCACCTGGCGGTGGACAAGACCGGGACCCTGACCCGCAACCAGCCCACCGTCACCGCCGTGCTCGCCGCCCCCGGCATCACCGAGGACCAAGTGCTGGGCTGGGCCGCGGCACTGGAACAGCACAGCACCCACCCGTTGGCCGCGGCCATCACCGCCGCCACCCCGGACACGCCCGCGGCCGAGGGCGTCACCGAGACCGCCGGGCACGGGATCACCGGCCGCCTGGACGGGGCTACCGTCACCGTCGGCAGCCCCCGCTGGCTGGCCCCCGGCCCCCTGGCGGCCCAGGTCCAGGGGCTGGAGGACCAGGGCATGACCGTGGTCATCATCCACCGCGACGGGGCGGTCGCCGGGGCCATCGGGGTCCGTGACGAACTGCGCCCTGAGGTCCCCACCGTCGTGACCACCCTGACCGGCCAGGGCATCGACCTGACCATGCTCACCGGGGACAACGCCCGCACCGCCCGGGCGATCGCCGACCAGGCCGGCATCGACGACGTGCGCGCCGAGTTGCGCCCCGAGGACAAGGCCACCGCCGTCCACCAGTTGACCGGCACCCGGCCCACCGCGATGATCGGTGACGGCATCAACGACTCTCCCGCCCTGGCCGCCGCCGAGGTCGGCATCGCCATGGGCGCCACCGGCTCGGACGCAGCCATCGAATCCGCCGATGTCGCCTTCACCGGCCACGACCTGCGCCTGATCCCCCAAGCTCTGGCCCACGCCCGCCGCGGCCGGGCCATCATCAATCAGAACATCATTCTCTCGCTGCTGATCATCGCCGTGCTGCTGCCGCTGGCCATCACCGGCGTCCTCGGCCTGGCCGCCGTGGTCCTGGTCCACGAGGTCGCCGAGGTCATCGTCATCGGCAACGGCCTGCGCGCCGCCACCACCCGACGCACCGCCCTGGAACCCCTCACCGACCGGCAAGCCCAACCCGCCACCACGGGATGAGCTCCTACCGTGCCTGCGGGACAGAGACGCCCAGGCCCGGTGAGACCCGACCTGTCCGGTCCATCCGGTACCTGCCAGCGATTTCACAGGTCGCGCCGGGGTCAGCAGATCCACTGAGGCGCCGGGAAACGGGCGCATCGCGAAAGGACACGAATGAACCACCGGCGCAGGTACCCCCTGGTGCTCTTGACCATTGCGATCGGGGCCGGCGTAGTGGTCCTGGACCAGGTGACCAAGTGGTGGGCGGAGAACAGCCTGTCCACGGGCGAGCGAGTCCCGCTCCTGGGTGAGCTGCTCGGGCTCCAGCTGGCCTACAACCCCGGGGCGGCCTTCTCGTTCGGGGCCAACTCGACCTGGATCTTCACCATCATCTCGGCGGTGGCGGTCGCCGCGGCGATCTGGTTCACCCTCCGGGTCCGTACCGTGTCCTGGGCGATCGTGATCGGGTGTCTCGGCGGCGCGGTGACTTCCCACCTGGGTGACCGGCTCCTGCGCCCACCGTCATTCGGGCAAGGCCACGTGGTGGACTTCCTCGCCTACGGGAACTGGTTCATCGGCAACATCGCGGACATCTTCATTGTCGGCGGGGCGCTGGCCGCGGTCCTCCTGACCGCCACGGTGCCCGACCGGGGCACCGTCGACGTCGCGCGATAACCACTACTAGGACTCCCCTCCGCGGCCCGCTGCAGTCGGTCCCCCCTAGGGAGTCAACCTGCCGGCGCCGTACGAGACCACACGGTGATCTTGGCGGGGTGGGGCGGTGCGACAGGTGGGTGGCACGCCTCGACGCCGGTCGGCGATGGAGCAGAAGCCCCGGCCCTGGGAACGACAGACCATATCCGCGTCCCGACCCCGGTGCTCCTGACCCCTGTGGTCAAGGGGCCGATCGTGCACAGGCCGACGGCCGAGGGAGGGACTGACGCACGTACAGGTGACATACGATCTGTGGTGTTCCCACACCACAGGGAAGGATGTGCACCATGCCCGCCCCCTACCCCAAAGAGTTCCGCGATGATGTCGTCCGGGTCGCGCAGAACCGTGAGCCCGGCACCCATCTGAAAGACATCGCGAAGGACTTCGGCATCTCCGAGTCCTGCCTGACGAACTGGATTCGCCAGGCCGATATCGAAGCAGGCAACATCCCAGGCACCACCAAGGCCGAGGCCGAAGAACTCCGCGCAGCCCGCCGCAGGATCCGGCTCCTCGAGCAGGAGAACGAAGTCCTACGCCGCGCCGCGGCCTACCTCTCCCAGGCGAACCTGCCGAAAAAATGATGTACCCGCTCGTGTCCGAGCTCGCCGCCGACCAGATCCCGGTCGCGGTGTCCTTGCGGGTCCTCAAGCTCGCCCGCCAGCCCTACTACCGCTGGCGGGACCAGCCCGTCGCCGTTTCTGAGGTGGAGCAGGCCTACCGGGCCAACGCCCTGCACGCCGCTCACCTGAACGATCCGGAGTTCGGGTACCGGCTGCTGCGGGACGAGGCCGAGGCGGCCGGGGAGCGAATGGCCGCCCGTACTGCCTGGCGGCTCTGCCGCCAGAACGGGTGGCACTGCGGGTTCGGGGCCAAGCGTGGCAAGTACGGGACCCGCCCAGGCCCACCCGTGCACGACGACCACGTCCGCCGGGACTTCTCTGCCGAAGCTCCGAACCGGCTGTGGCTGACCGACATCACCGAGCACCCCACCAGTGAGGGCAAGCTCTACCTCTGCGCGATCAAGGATCTCTACGCCGGCAGGATCGTGGGGTACTCCATGGCCGGGCGTATGCAGGCCTCGTTGGCCGTGAACGCCCTCGAGCAGGCCGTGGCACGCCGCGGCGGCACCGATGCGGTGGCCGGGTGCATCGTGCACTCGGACCGCGGCTCGCAGTTCCGCTCGGCCCTATTCCAGGACGCCCTCACCACCCACGGGCTGATCGGGTCCATGGGTCAGGTCGGTGCTGCCGGGGACAACGCGGCTATGGAGTCCTTCTTCGCGTTGCTGCAGAAGAACGTGCTGGACCGACGCGACTGGGACACCCGGGACGAGCTGCGGGCCGGGATCATCACCTGGATCGAGCGGACCTACCACCGCCGCCGCCGGCAGGTGCGCCTGGGCCGATTGACGCCGGTCGAGTACGAGTTGATCATGGACCACACGCCCGCAGACGCGGCGTGAAGACGGCTGTCACCTACACGTGCACCAGTCCCCTATGACCCTTAGTCGATCGATGTTCAAAGGTCAAGACCTAAGTGACTCGTGGTCGTATGAAACATACTTGCGCGTTTGTGAAATCTTCGCTGCATCTCGACACATGGATCGAGCGTAGCGCCCGTGATCCCGTGCGCTGGTCAGGCGAGGGGCAGGAGGAGCCGATGTCAACCCTTCAGGGCCTGACCGGCGTATGAATCAAATTCGCGCGTTTCTGAAATCTTCGTTGCATCTCGACAACCGCTGCCTCGGTGTCGCCCCGGGAACGCACCCCGGCCGCCCACACCTCCGCCCCTGCAGTAGACTCCTGAACACTGTTCAACTCGTCGGGCACTCGCCATGCGCCCCGCGCCTCGGCTGAGCGCCCCCTCGCACTCGCTTCCGCACCAGGAGTCCCTCCATGAGCACTTCCGTGCCCTCGTCCCACGACGGCCACGTCCGCCCCGCGGCCACCACGACGGCGGACCGCCCCACCGACGCCGGCCGCCCCCGTCGCGGTTCCGCCGGCGGCAGCCTCGCGCGCATCGCCGTCATGACCGCGTTGATGGCCGTCCTCGGTCTGGTGCCGCCGATCGCCGTCGCCGGTGTGCCCGCCCCGATCGTGCTGCAGAACATCGCCGTGATCCTGGCCGGTGTGATCCTCGGCCCGTGGCGCGGGGCCGCCTCGATGGCGCTGTTCGCCGGCCTCGTGGCGCTCGGCCTGCCGCTGCTCAGCGGCGGCCGCGGCGGCCTGGGCGTGTTCGCCGGCCCGACGGCCGGCTTCATCCTCGGCTGGATCCCGTCCGCGCTGATCGTCGGCCTGATCTTCTGGGCCCTCACCTCCCGGGCCCGGCCCGGCCTCGGCGCCGGACGGGTCGCGCTCGGGGCGGCCGTCGCCGGGCTGATCGGTGGCGTCGTGATGGTCTACTTCTTCGGCGTGCTCGGCTTCGTCGGGATCGCCGGGATGGAGTTCGGCGCCGCCGTCCTCTCCATGGCCCCGTTCGTGCCCGGTGACCTGCTCAAGCTCGTCGTGTCCGTCATCCTCGTCGTCGGCCTGTGGAAGGCCTACCCCCGCGCCTTCCGATGAGCCCGGACCGTTCCGTCACCCTCACGGGCGTCCGCGTCGAGGCCGATGGCCCCGAGGGCGTCGTCGTGCTCCTCGACGGCGTGGACCTCACCCTCACCGCCCCGCGTGTGGCGGTGATCGGGGAGAACGGCTCCGGCAAGTCCACGCTGGCCCGCGCGATCGCCGGGCTGGCCGACGTCGTCGCCGGGGAGGTGACCGTGCACGGGGTGGACGCCGTCCGGGACGTGAAGGCGCTGCGCCGCACCGTCGGCTTCGTGTTCGCGAACCCGGCCGCGCAGATGGTCATGCCCACCGTCCGGGAGGACGTGGAGCTGACCGTGAAGTCGCTCAGGGACGACGCCGGCCGCCGCCTGACCAAGGACGACGTCGCCGCGCGCGTGGCCGCGGCGCTCCAGGAGCACCGGCTCACCGCGCTCGCGGACCGGGCGTGCCTGTCCCTGTCTTCGGGGCAGGCGCAGCGGCTGGCGATGTGCTCGGTGATGACCACCGGGCCGTCCCTGGTGATCGCCGACGAGCCGACCTCCCTGCTGGACGGCCGGCACCGGCGGATCGTGGCCGACCGGCTGCTGGCCGCCGACCCCTCCGCCCCGGACGGGTTCCAGCTGCTGCTGGTGACCCACGACCTCGAGCTGGCCCGTGCATGCGACGAGGCCGTGTGGGTCCACGGCGGCCGTGTGGAGCGGACCGGCCCGGCCGAGGACGTGGTCGAGGCGTACGAGCACTTCCTGGATCACGCCGTGGCGGCGGAGCTGCGCTGATGCTCTCCCTGTACATCCACGGCGACTCGCCCCTGCACCACGCCCGCGCCGGCCTCAAGACGGGCCTGTTCGCGGTGTGGGTGTTGGCCCTGACCCTGCTGCCACTGTCCCTGTGGACCGCGGGCGCCGCCGTCGTGGGCGCCGTAACCGCGTATCTCGTGGGCTTCGGGCTGCGGCGCGGGGCGGCGATGATCGCCTCCGACCTGCGCGCTCTGTGGCTGTTCTACGTGGTCCTGTTCGCGGCGCAGTGGATCTTCACCGACGCGTTCGCCGCCGGACTCATGGTGGCGCGCGTGCTCGGGCTCGTGCTCACCGCGCAGGTGTTGACGCGCACCACCCGGATCGCGGACATGACCGGGGTGGCCGAGGCGGTGCTGCGGCCGGTCGAGCGGATCCCGTGGGCGGGGCCGCGCCTGGCGCGGGCGGGGTTCCGCGCCGACCGCGTGGGCCTGGCGATGGGCCTGGTGCTCTCCTCGATCGGGCACCTGCGCGCCCTGGCCGAGCAGATCCGGCATGCGCAGGCCGCCCGCGGGGTGCGGATGGCGCCGTGGGCCTGGGCGCTGCCGCTGCTGGTGCTCAGCTTCAAGCACGCGGACGACGTCGGGGACGCCCTGGCCGCCCGCGGCATCGACTAGAGCCGCCCGCCCCCGGACCGCGTGGGGCGGCGGGCCGGCTCAGAGGGGGTTGTCCAGGGGCAGACGGTCGCGGTCGTAGGTGATCTCGGTGAAGCCGTGGGGCACGGGCTTGCCGTCCTCGCCCAGGGACACGAACACGATCTTGTCGATGGTCAGGATCATCTCGCCGGTCACGATGTTCCGCACCTTCGCCCGCATGGTCAGGGACGTGCGCCCGAACTCGGTGGCGCGCAGGCCCATCTCGATCATGTCGCCCTGCTTCGCCGAGGCCAGGAAGTTGATCTCCGAGATCAGCTTCGTCACGCACCGCGGGTTGCCCAGCTGCAGGGTCGCGTAGATGGCCGCCTCCTCGTCGACCCAGCGCAGCAGCGAGCCGCCGAAGAGGGTGTTGTTCGCGTTGAGGTCCTCCGGCTTGACCCACTTGCGGGTGCGGAAGTTGACGTCGTCGTGGGCGGCGCGGTCGGCCGAACGGGTGAAGAGCGTGGAGTCCATGGCCCCACGGTAGAGCGACGCCGACGCCGGCACGAGGGAGGGCGCCCGATGCGGAGACGTGCTCGAGCAGGCCGTAGGGTCGCCGGAAGGGATCCGCAACGGAGCACACAGGAAGGACCCGGCCGATGACCATCCGCCCCCACTCCGACCCCGTCACACCCGACGCCACCTGGCGCGATGTGCCGGTGCTCGGCTTCACGGTCGCGGCCGGCATCGCCGTCCTGTTCTGCCTGGTCTGGCTGCTCCGGGACGGACTCACCACCGACTACACGTGGGGGCTGCTGCTGTCCCCGGTGCTCATGAGTGTGCCCGGGGCGGCGGTGATGGTCCTCTGGGAGCGGCTCCTCGCCCGCGTCCCGCGGCTGGCCGCCACGCTGGTGGCCGTCGCCGCCCTCCTGGCCCTCGGGCTGGTGCTCGCATGGTGGCTCGTCGAGGTGAACGCGCAGACGCACCTGTTCACCGGGAGCACGTTCTGGCTGCTCGCCGTCGCCCCGGTCTGCGCGGGCCTCGCCTGGCTCGCGCACCGGCTGCTCCCGCCGGCCCGCCGGCCCGTGGGGGAGCCCCCCGCCGCCCTCGACGACGACGCCTGGGCCCGCCGCCTCGCCGGCGTCCTGCGGCTGCGCAAGGACCTGCCCGACGCACGGGTGGCCGAGATCGTCCGTGACGCGCGGGCACGCGGGGCCGCGGCCGGGCGCCCGCTGGCCGAGGAGCTCGGCTCCCCGGAGTCGTACGCCGCGGGCTTCCAGAAGGACCGGGTCGCCGCGCCCCGCCGGCGGGCCTGGGCGGTCACCGCGCTCGTGCTGCTCATCCTGGCCACCCGTCTCCCGGGCGTGGTGGCCGGGGAGCGGCTCAGCGCGTGGGACGTCGCGTACCTGCTGGTCGCCGTCGTCGTGCTGGTGTGGACGTGGCTCGACTACCGGGCCGCCGTGCGTCGCGCCCGCCGCTGAGGGGTCTCAGGCCCCCGCGGCGGCCAGCACCCTCGCCACGTGGCGGCGGTGCACCTGGTGGATGACCTCGATCAGTCCGCACCCGAGCGCGGCGACCACCAGCGCGGCCACGAGCACGTCCGTGGGCGGGACCTCCATCCGGTGGTACCAGCGGGAGGCCGGCACCAGCACGACGGCGGCCAGCACCGCGTACATCGCCAGGATGAGGACCACCACGCGCGCGCTCAGCGGCCGGGACATCACGCTGAGCACCCACAGGCCCAGCAGGGTCAGGGTGATCATGAACGCGGCCTGCTGGCGGGCCAGGTCGACGTCGCCGGCGGTGAGGCGCACGTACGCATGCAAGGCCACCATGGACAGCAGGATCACCGCGCCGGAGGGGATCGCGAACCGCAGCGCCCGCCCCAGGAAGCCGGGCACGTAGCGGCGCGGGTTCGGCAGCAGCGCGAGGAAGAACGTGGGCGCGCCGATCATGATGAAGTCCACCGTGGAGGCCTGCCGCGGCAGCAGCGGGAACTGCCACGCGAACAGGGAGAACACCACGCCGAACAGCAGCGCGTACGTCGTCTTCGTCAGGTAGATGTGGGCGAGCCGCTCCATGTTCGCGATCACCTGGCGGCCCTCGCCGAGCACGCGCGGCAGGCGGTCGAAGCGCCCGTCCAGCAGCACCATCCGGGACACCGCCTTGGTGGCCGGGGCCGCGTTGCCCATGGCGATGCCCAGGTCCGCGGTCTTCAGGGCCAGGGCGTCGTTCACGCCGTCGCCGGTCATGGCCACCACGTGCCCGCGCGACTGCAGCGCCTGCACCATCGCCTTCTTCTGGTCCGGGCTGACGCGGCCGAACACGTCGTGCTCGGCCATCACGGCGGCGAGCTCCCCGGGCTCGTCCGGCAGGGTGCGCCCGTCATAGGCCTGGCCCGCCACCTCGAGGCCCACCTCGCGGGCCACGGCGGCCACGGTGCGTGGGCTGTCCCCGGAGATCACCACGGTCCGCACGCCCTGCGCGTGGAAGTAGTCGAGGGTCTCGGCGGCGTCCGGGCGCACGTTCTCGCGGAACGTCACGACGGCGACCGGGACGCCTCCGGCGGGCAGCGCATCCCCGATCAGGGGCGCGTCCGTGCGGGCCAGCAGCAGCACGCGGCGGCCGGCGTCCGCGTCGGCGTGGACCTGGGCGCGGACGGCCTCGGCGGCGTCGGGGCCCAGGAGCCGCTCGTCCACGAGGGCCTCGGGCGCGCCGAGCAGCCACGTGCCGGCCGCGGCCCCGGCCTCCGGGCCGAACGCGACCGCCGACCACCGGCGCGCGGAGGAGAACGCCACCTGGGCCGCGGGGTCCACGGCCGGGACGGCCGTGAAGGGCTCGCGCAGGGCCGCCGCGGTGGGGTTCACGTCCGGGTCCGCGCCGAACCAGGCGAGCACGGCCCGAGCCCCGTCGCCGACCTCGGCCGGGGCGCCGTCGTCGTGGGCGTCCGGGGACGCGTCCGCCGAGGCGGGCGCGGTGAGCCGGTCGAACCGGACGCCGCCCTCGGTGAGGGTGCCGGTCTTGTCCAGGCAGACGGTGTCCACGCGGGCCAGGACCTCCACGGCGGGCTGCTCCTGGATGAGGACCTCCTGCTGGGCCAGCTTGAGCGCGGACACGGCGAACGCGATGGTCGTCATGAGCGCCAGGCCCTGCGGGATCATGCTGGTCACCGCCGCCACGGACGCGATCAGCGCGGGCTCCAGGGCGGCCTCGCGCGGCTGGGAGAGGGCGAGGGACCAGCCGCCGACCGCCGTCATCTGGCCGTGCACGATCACCGCGATGATCGGCACCAGGGCGATCGTCAGCCAGCGGGCCACCTTCTCCAGGGCGCCGCGCAGCTCCGAGTGGATGGCGGAGTAGCGGCGGGCCTCGGCGCTGAGCCGGGCCGCGTGCGAGGCCGAGCCCACCGCCGTCGCGCGCACCAGGCCCGCGCCGGCCACGACGGCCGAGCCCGAGAGCACGGCGTCCCCGGGGGTCTTGGGCACGGGGTCGTTCTCCCCGGTGAGCAGCGCCTCGTCCATGTCCAGGCCGTCCGAGACGAGGACCTCGCCGTCCACGGGCACCTGGTCGCCGCGGCGCAGCACCACGACGTCGTCCCGCACGATCCGCGCCATCGGCAGGGGCACGCGCGCCCCGTCCCGGATGACGACGACGTCGTCCTGGTGCAGCAGCGCGATCCGGTCCAGCTTCCGCTTGGCCGAGTACTCCTGGACCACGCCGATCACCACGTTGGCCACGGCCGCCAGCGAGAACAGCAGGTCCAGCCAGCGGCCCATCAGGATCACGACGACGGCGCACAGCGCGATCGCCAGGTTGAACAGCGTGAACACGTGCACGCGCAGGATCTGCCCCAGCGAGCGGGACGTGTCCCGCGACTGGACGTTGACCAGGCCCGCGGCCTCCCGCTCGGCGACCTCGGCGGCGGTGAGCCCGGTGATCCCCGCCGCGCCGGTGAACCCCAGGCCCGTCCCGCTCTCGGGGGCGGACGGGTGCGCGGACGCAGGGGAGGGGGAGGCCATGGCACAGAATCTACCCAGCCGGCGTGGGGCCGGGCATCCGACGAGGGGATGAACCCGGGTGCGACCGC
>NZ_JASDCZ010000066.1:0-12098 GCF_030407635.1 Micrococcus sp. APC 4021 | reverse complement strand
GGGCTGGCGCCCCCGGGTCAGCGGCGGCGCAGGCGGCCGGCGAGCGCCACGAACGCGGCGGAGGAGGCGCCGAGCAGCGCGAGCGGCTGCCAGTGGTCCTTCACGTAGTCCTCGGCCTCGGCGGTCCGCTCCCCCGCGCGGGCGGCACCGGTGAACGGCGCGGTCTGCTCGGTGGCGTGCGTGGTCTCGGGGGTGACGCCGCGACCCTTGCGCTGGGCGGCGAAGGCCGCGAGCTGGCCCTTCACGTTGGTCTTCTCGTCCAGGCCGGAGCGGATGTCGCCCAGGTGGCGGCGGCGCAGGTCGGCACGGCGACGGATCTCGGCCTCGGTGGCGTCGTCGCGGTCCGGGTGGGGAGCGGCCTCGCCGTTCTTGCGGGCCTTCTTGTTCTCCTCCTTCTCCACCTTCTTCCGCTCGGCCTCACGGGCGGCCTCGACACGC
Organism: Micrococcus sp. APC 4021; assembly: GCF_030407635.1. NCBI lineage: Bacteria > Bacillati > Actinomycetota > Actinomycetes > Micrococcales > Micrococcaceae > Micrococcus > Micrococcus sp. APC 4021. The sequence continues at coordinate 11,660 of NZ_JASDCZ010000066.1, read as the reverse complement.
TTGGCCTCGGCGCGCTCCGCCTTGAGGCGGTCGTACTCGGCCGGGTCGAAGGCGTTGCCCTCCTTGAGGTAGCCGAGGTCGTACTCGAGGTTGCGCACGGTCTCCTGCGGCACGAGCGGCATGGCGCCCTTGACCATCACGAGGCCGACGCCGGCGAAGATCAGGCCGAGCACGAGAAACGCGAGCGCCACCATGAGCGCCGGGAACCAGAAGCTCGGGTCGGCGAAGGCGCCGACCAACGTCACCACGAGGGCGACCACCATGAGCGCGAGGAAGAACAGGCCCACCACCGCGACGCCGGCGCCGATGCCGGCCTTCTTGCCCTTCGCGGCCACGTGTCCCTTGGCGAGCGCGAGCTCGTCCTTCATCTGCAGGGGCAACAGGCGCACGACGGCGCCGAGCAGGTCGGTCAGCGAGCTCGCGCGGGTCTGCGGGGTCACCGGGACGGCGGTCCGCGGCGCGCGGGCCTTCGACGCATCGGCGGGGGGAGCCTGGTGGGACATGGTGCATGCCTTCCGTGGAGTGCCTGGACAGATGCGCCCGGGCGGCGCGGCGGCCACCGGGCATTCTCGAGCAAAACTATCACCGGCCCGCCCCCAGGGGGACGGGCCGGGTGCGCGCGGTGGCGGCTGGATCAGAAGTCGATGACCGCCGGGTCGGGGCCGAGGCGGCCGTCCTCGCGGTCGAGGGCGTCGATCCGGGCGACGTCGTCGGCGGTCAGCTCCACCCCCGCGGCCTCGAGGTTCGAGACGATGCGCTCGGGCGTCACGGACTTGGGGATGACCACGAAGCCCTGGGCGAGGTGCCACGCGATGACCACCTGGGCCGGCGTCGCGCCGCGGACCTCGGCGATCTCCGTGACCACGGGATCGGCGAGGAGGTCGCCGCCCTGACCGAGCGGGGACCAGGACTCGTGGACGATGCCGTGGCGGCCCTCGACCTCGCGCAGCTCGCGCTGCTGCCAGTACGGGTGGGTCTCGACCTGGTGGATCGCGGGCACCACACCGGTGGCCTCGATGATCTCCTCGAGCTGGGCGGCCGGGAAGTTGGAGACGCCGATCGAGCGCACCTTGCCCTGCTTCTGCGCCTCGATCAGGGCCTTCCAGGTGTCCACGTACTTCCCCTGCGCAGGCTTGGCCCAGTGGATGAGGTAGAGGTCGACGTAGTCGGTGCCGAGCTTGTCGAGCGAGGCGTCGAGGGCGGCGAGCGCCTCCTCGTAGCCCTGGTCCGAGTTCCACACCTTGGTGGTGAGGAACAGCTCCTCGCGGGCGACACCGGACGCGGCGATGCCGCGGCCCACGCCCTCCTCGTTCCCGTAGATCGCGGCGGTGTCGATGTGGCGGTAGCCGGCGCGGATCGCCTGCTCGACGACGTCGGCCGCGACGTCGTCCTCGACCTGCCACACGCCGAGCCCGAGCTGCGGGATCTGCTGGCCGTCGTGGAAGGGGACGGTGGGAACGTCGGTCATGAGGGAGCTCCTGGAGGGTCGGGGTCTGGCGGATGCCTCGGGTGCAACCGCACGCGGACGGGGGGCATTCCCGACGGCGGTCACCGGGCCGGGGAACCGCCGTCGAGCGTGCGCTCCCCCGCGACGACGGCGCCCACCGCGCGGGCGAAGGCCGCGAACACCTCCGCGGGGTCGTTGGCCGTGACGAGCTGGGCGTTGGGGCGCATGCCCCAGATGTCCCGCGTGTCGTGGACGGTGGTGCCGCGCAGCAGCTCCGAGTCCGCCTCGACATCGACGACGGTGGCCCGCGTGGCGATGCGGGCCTGGCCCGCGGCCACCTGGGCGGCGAAGAGGTCGTGCAGGTGGGCGATGTAGCCCTGGTCGTAGTCGTGGTGGAACTCGAAGTAGAAGCGCAGTGCGTCGGCGAGCACGTCCAGGACGGGGCTGCCGGTGGCGGCGTCCGGCCCGGCGACCCGCGGCCGGTCCGCGGACCAGCCGACGGGGCGGGCCCCGGCGTCGGCCAAGAGGCCGTCCAGCAGGGCCGGCGTGTACTCGATCCGCTCCGTGGTCTCGAGCGCGCAGACGATCGGCAGGCGGTCCTCGGGCAGGCCCTCGACGGCCGCGAACACCTCCTTCGCGGCGTCCGGGTCCACCCAGGTGTTCCACTCGGCGGTGGGCGTGGTGTTGCCCGGATGATAGAAGGAGCCGCCCATGATCACGATGCCGCGGGCGAGGAACGGCAGGCGCGGCTCGGTGCGCAGGGCGAGGGCCAGGTTCGTCAGCGGCGCGGTGCAGAGGATCGTCGTCTCCCCGGGGTGGGCCCGCAGCTCGTCCAGCCACACGTCCACGGCGGGCCGGGACGAGAGCCGCTCGGGGCGCCGAACGATCCGGGCATGGCCGAGACCGCCGTCGCCGTGGGTCTCCGGGGTGGTGACCGCAGGGCGGCGCAGCGGGGTCTCGGCACCGACGGCCACCTCGACGTCGGCCCGACCGGCCAGGTCCAGCACCGCGGCGGTGTTGAGGGCGCAGTCCCGGGCGGTCGCGTTGCCGCCCGTAGTGGTGACGGCCGCGAGCTCGGGGCCGACACCGAGGCGGTGGGCGCCCACGAGGTGGAGCAGGGCGCAGGCATCGTCGATGCCGGTGTCGACGTCGGCGAGGAGGCGGGCGGTCACGGGGTGGGCGTGCCGCCGTTGGCGTTGAGGGTCTCGCCGTTGACGTAGCTGGACTCGCCCGAGGCAAGGAACACGTAGGCGGGCGCCATCTCCACGGGCTGGCCGGCGCGGCCGATGGGGGTGCTGTGGCCGAACTCGGGCAGCTTCTCCTCGGGCTCACCGTAGGACACGTGCTGCACCGTCCAGATGGGCCCGGGCGCCACCGCGTTGACACGGATGCCCTTCGGGCCGAGCTGCTCGGCCAGGCCCTTGGTGAAGTTGTTGATGGCGCCCTTGGTGGCCGCGTAGTCGAGGAGCCTCGGGTTGGGGTTGTAGGCCTGCACCGAGGTGGTGTTCACGATCGTGCTGCCCGGGCCCATGTGCTTCAGCGCGGCGCGGCTGAGCGTGAACATGGACATGATGTTGATCTGGAACGTCTCGTGGACCTGCTCGTCGGTGAGATCGGTCAGGTCATCGGAGATGAACTGCTTGCCCGCGTTGTTCACGAGGATGTCCAGGCCGCCGAGGCGCTGCGCGGCCTCGTCCACGAGGGAGGCACGGTAGTCGGCGTCCATCAGGTCGCCCGGCAACGCGACGGCGGTGCGCCCGGCCGCCTCGATCGCCGCCAGGACGCGGTCGGCGTCGGGCTGCTCCTGAGGCAGGTAGGCGATGGCGACGTCCGCGCCCTCACGGGCGTAGGCGATGGCGACCGCGGCACCGATGCCGGAGTCGCCGCCGGTGATCAGGGCCTTGCGGCCGGTCAGCCGACCCATCCCCCGGTACGAGTCCAGACCGATGTCCGGGACGGGATCCGTCTTCACGTCCAGGCCCGGCTCGGGCTGGCGCTGCTTGGCGATGCGGAGCTTCGGGTGGCGGGTGCGCGGGTCGTCGTGGGCCAGCTGGGAGTCCTGCACGGGGATCGCGGGGGCGTCGTCCTTCTTCTCTGGAGTGGTCATGGGCCGGATGCTACGCGGCGCGCGTCAGAGGGTGACAAGGGACGGGGCGCGGCGTCGTCGGCGTGGCCCTCGCGACGGCGGCGCGGCGGCGGCCAGGCGTCAGCGGGGCCCGCTGAGGCCGCGCAGGGCGCCACGGTGCTGGAGCACGTGCAGGTCCCAGCGCGCGCTGAGCCCCTCGAACAACCCGATGCCACGCCGGGAGTTACCTTGCTCATCCAGGCGCGGCGACCACGTGGCGAGGCCCAGGGCCCCGGGCACGGCGCCGAGCAGCGCGCCCGAGACGCCGGACTTCGCGGGCACGCCGACCTCGGCCACCCACTGGCCGCTGGCGTCGTACATGCCGCAGGTGAGCATCACGGACATCGCCTGCTGCGCCACCCACTCGTCCAGCACCCGCTCCCCCGTCACGGGGTTCGTGCCGCCAGCGGCGAGGGTGGCGCCCATGACGGCCAGCTGGGGTGCGGTGACCAGGACCGAGCACTGCGCGAGGTACCCGGCCACGGCCTCGCGGGCCGAGATGGGCAGCCGGCCGGCGTCGGCGAGCAGGTGGGCCAGGCCCAGGTTGCGGTCGGCACGGGTGCGCTCGGCGTCGAGGACGTCCTCGCAGACCTCCAGCTCGACGCCGGCCAGCGCGCTGTAGCGGCGCAGCAGCAGGGCCGTCCGCTCATCCTCGTCCCCGGCGGGCAGGAGGGAGTGGACCAGGATGGCGCCGGCGTTGATCAGCGGGTTGCACGGCCGGCCGTCGTCGTGCAGGGACAGGTGGTTGAACGACTCACCGGAGGGCTCGACGCCCACGTCCTCCAGCACGTGGTCCAGGCCGATCTCCTGCAGCACCACCGCGTAGGTGAGGGCCTTGGAGACCGACTGCAGCGCGAAGGCGTGCTCGGTCTCCCCGGCGGCGGCCTGGTGGCCGTCCACCGTGCACACCGCCACGGCGAGGCCGTCCACATGCTGGCCGGCGACGTCCTCGAGGTAGTCGGAGGGCTCGCCGCGGCGGTCGGACTCCACCTCGTCGAGCATCGCGCGCAGGTCGTCGTCGAATCGCGTCGTGTCCATTCCTGTCACAGTAGTGGGCGGGCGCCCGGGTCGCGGGCGGGTGCCGGGCCGGTCACGGCGTTCACTGGACCGGGGCATTCGGGCCCAGCGGCAGGTCCAGCCACATCCAGCCGATGACCATGCCGGTCCACGCGGGCAGGAAGGCGATCGAGGACGGGAGCATCGTGGCGATCAGGGAGCCATGCCCATCTTCCGGTCGTACCTCTGAGCCACCGCGATGATCAGCGGGACGCTACGCCTGCCGCGGCGAGTCAAGGCAAGACCCGGGGACCCGGGCCGGGGCTATCGTCGGGGGATGGACGTGCGGATCGGGACCTCCGGCTGGACCTACAGGCACTGGCGCGGGACCTTCTACCCGCAGGGGCTGCGGATCGCCGATCAGCTCGACCACTACACGGAGCGCTTCCGGACGGTCGAGCTCAACGGCTCCCACTACCGCTGGCCGGCGGACAGCACCGTCGAGGCCTGGCGCGAGCGCCTGCCCGCCGGCTTCGAGATGGCCGTCAAGGCCTCCCGCTACCTGACCCACTACCGCAAGCTGAACGAGCCGCAGGACTGGGTGGAGCGCATCGTGCACACGCTGGACCTGCTCGGCGACCACGCCGGGCCGCTGCTGCTGCAGCTGCCGGCCCACCTGCACCGCGACGACGGCCGGCTCGCCGGGTTCCTCGGCCTGCTGCCCGAGCGGGTGCGCGTGGCGGTGGAGGTCCAGCACGAGTCCTGGCTGGATGAGGACGTGTTCGACCTCCTCGACCGGCACGGGGCGGGGTTCGTGGTCTCGGTGATCGCCGGGCGGGAGCCGGTGCTGCGCGCGACCGGGCGTCTCGCCTACGTGCGCTTCCACAACGCGGACCCGGACTGGCGCTACGGCGGATCGTTCTCCGATGCCGAGCTCGCACCCTGGGTGGGGCGGCTGCGGGAGCTGACGGGCGCGGACGACGGCGGCCCGGCCGGGGACGCGGCGGGCGCGCGCCCCGCCTACGTCTACTTCAACAACGACAACCACGGCCACGCCGCGTTCAACGCGCTGACGCTGCGCAGGATGGCGGAGACCGAAGCCTGACACGTGCCGAGCGCGTGCCTAGCGTGAGGAGGAAGCGGCGGCCGAGCGCCGCCGTCGTCCCCCGAGAGCACAGGAAGGCAGACGCACATGACCCTCATGCAGATCCCCACGGACCACGGCACGATCGGACTGAACGTGGAGGAGGCCGGCCACGGGCGTCCCGTGGTCCTCATCCACGGCTGGCCGCTGACCCTCGACTCGTGGAAGGACCAGGTCGCAGCCGTGTCCCCGCACTACCGCGTGATCACCTATGACCGGCGGGGCTTCGGCGTCTCGGAGAAGCCCACCGGCGGGTACGACTACGACACGATGACCGCCGACCTGCACGGTCTGCTCACCGAGCTCGACCTGCGTGACGTGACGCTCGTGGGCTTCTCGATGGGCGGTGGCGAGGTGGCGCGCTACATGTCCCGGTTCGGCGCGGACCGGATCCACTCGGTGGTGTTCGCCGGCGCGGTGCCCCCGTACCTGCTGAAGACCGACGACAACCCCGACGGCCCGCTGACCGAGAAGCAGGCCGCCGAGATGCGCGCGGGCCTCGAGAAGGACCGCGAGTCGTTCTTCGACGACTTCACGACGACGTTCTTCTCCACCCCCAAGCTGGCCGGTCTGACCAGCAGCCTCAAGGTCACCGAGGAGCAGCGCCAGGAGGCCATCCGGATGGCGCTGCAGTCCGACCAGACGGCGGCGCTGGCCTGCATGGACGCGTTCGGGGCCACCGACTTCCGCCGCGACCTGCCGGCGGTGACCGTGCCGGCCCTGGTCCTGCACGGCGACGCCGACCAGATCGTGCCGTTCAAGGGCTCCGGCAAGCGGACGCACAAGGCGATCGACGGCAGCCGCGTCGAACTGGTCAAGGACGCCCCGCACGGATTCAGCATCAGCCACTCCGAGGAGTTCAACCGGATCCTGCTGGAGTTCCTGGCGGAGTGAGGGCGCGGGCGGGCGCATCAGAGTGCGGGACGCGAGACGGCGCTCGCGGGGGTGGTGCATGCCGCCCGGTCGGCAGAACCGCCCGTCAGCACGTGGAGGATGAAGCCGCTGAGCGCGGCTGCCCCCAGATGCAGGCCCACGGCCCGGAACGGGTCGATTCCGGACGGCAGGTGGGTGAGCACACTGAGTCAGATGATCCCGAAGACCGTCATCGACGCAGCTCCCTCCACAGCGACGCGCACCTACCGAAGCCGGGCAGATCCCAGGCCTGCCCCGCCACGAACGGCCATGCTACGGAAGGGACTGATGCACGTGTCGGTGACAGCCGTCGTCACGCCGCGTGAGCGGGCGTGGGGTCCATGATCGACTCGTCCCGGGTGGCCCATCGCCCTCGGTCGATCACGCTCTTCTGGAGGAGGGCGAAGAAGGACTCCATGGCCGCGTTGTCCCCGGCTGGGCCGACCTGGCCCATCGTGCCGATCAGCCCATGACGGGTGAGCGCGTCCTGAAGAAGGCCAGATCGGAACTGCGAGCCCTGGTCCGCGTCCACCAAGCACCTGGCCACCACGGCTGCACCGCCGCGCGTGTGACGGCCTTGTCCGCGCAGGGGTAGAGCTCCTCCTCACCCGTGAAGTGCTCCCTGATGTCGGTCAGCCAGGGCCTGTTCGGCGCTTCTGGAGTGGGCTGGCGCACAGACCGATGTGCTGTCGATCCCTGACGGTGAGATCCAGGCGCGTGAGAACGATCTGGATGCAGCAGGCACGTTCCCCGGTGACGGGTTGGTCGCGGACGCCTCTGTCGCGGGCCGTGGACGCTGATCGAGGCCGGTGTGGTCGAAGGTCGCACCTTGACGTCCTTCCCGAGCATCCGCACGGACCTGCGTGACGCCGGTGCGGACGTCGTCGGCCAGGACGTCGTGGTGGACGGAACCTGATCACCAGCCGCTCACCCGATGACCTGACTGTGTTCTGCGATACGATCGTGGCGTAATCTGCGAGCAATTCGACCCAGGAAGAGGTGATGGCATGAGCGTGACGAAGGGACTGCTTGTCAGGCTGGAGGCCCTGCCCGGCAAGGAGGACGAGGTCCAGGAATTCCTCGGCATCGGGCGAGGGCTCGTGGAGGAGGAGCCGGCCACCGTCGCGTGGTTCGCGATCCGCCTCGGCCCGTCGTCCTTCGGGATCTTCGACGTGTTCCCCGATGACGCCGGCCGCGACGCGCACCTGTCCGGCGCAGTTGCGAAGGCTCTCGGCGAGCAGACCGGCAAGCTGTTCAGCGAGCCGACGATCGAGAAGTTGGACGTCCTGGCCTCTAAGCTCCCCGCCTGAGACCACGACCCCGTCGAGCGTGCCGCTGTGCGATTCTCATATCGCACAGCGGCACGCTCGTCACGACGGGGTCACGTTGGTGGCTGCCTGCAGTGCGGCGGCGAGGTAGCCCGCGGAAGCACCGACGCCCTGATCCGCAACGTGGGCGGGCGTACCAGCTGCAACCACGGTCCCACCGGCGTCGCCCGCGCCGGGTCCAAGATCGATCACGTGATCGGCCACCGCGACAACGCGCATGTCCAGCTCCGCCGCGACGACCGTGTTGCCCGCATCGACCAGCGTCTGCAGGTGCGCGACGAGACGATCCGTGTCGGCGCAGTGGAGCCCGGACGTCGGCTCGTCCAAGACGTACAGCGTGTCTCCGCGCTGCGCGCGCTGCAACTCGGTTGCGAGCTTGACACGCTGCGCCTCACCCCCGGAGAGCTCGGTTGCCGGTTGACCCAGCCGGAGGTACTCGAGTCCCACGTCCGACAAGGCTGCCAGCGATCGAGTGATCTCCTCATCCCCCACGAAGAACAGGTTCGCCTCCTCGACGCTCATCGACAACACGTCGGCGATCGTGCGCCCCCGCCACGTGACCTCGAGCGTTGATGCCTTGTATCGCGTGCCGTGGCAGTCGGGGCATTCGGTGTACACGGAAGGCAGGAAGAGGAGCTCGACCATCACCGATCCCTCGCCCTCGCAGGTCGGGCAGCGCCCGCCGGCGACATTGAAGGAGAATCGGCCAGGCTTGTACCCACGGGAACGAGCTTCCGGGGTGTCTGCGAATCGACGACGCACGTGATCGAACAGCCCGGTATAGGTGGCGACGTTCGACCGCGGGGTCCGGCCGATGGGCCGCTGGTCGATGACGACCAGCCGCTGTACACCGGTGACGGGCCCGGCGACGCGCCCCTCGAGATGTTCCGGCGCATCCGCGAGGAGTGACTCGTCGCTGACCGGCTCGTCATCGGCCCGGGCAGCCAGGCCAAGGCGATCGCCGAGCAGCGACGGAAGGGCCTGGCTGACCAGACTCGACTTGCCGGACCCGGACACGCCCGTCACCGCGGTGAAGACACCCAGAGGGATATCGACGGTGAGGTCGTGCAGGTTGTTCCGCGTCACGTTCTCCAGGCGCAGCCAACTGCGTGCCTCACGGGGTGTGCGAAGAGGGAGACCGCGGCCGCCGAAGAGGTATCCGCGTGTCACGGACTCCGTGACACCGGCGAGACCGTCGGGCGGGCCGCTGTAGAGCACGCGGCCGCCGTGTTCACCGGCACCGGGGCCAATGTCGACCAGCCAGTCCGCGTGCCGCATCACAGCCACGGAGTGTTCGACGATGAACAGGCTGTTCCCTCGCCCCTTGAGTCCATCCAAAATCTCGAGGAGCGCCGCCACGTCCTGCGGATGCAGCCCCGCCGATGGTTCGTCGAGGACGTAGACGACCCCGAAGAGATCAGAGCTGAGCTGCGTCGCGAGCCGGAGTCGCTGCAGCTCGCCGCCCGACAGCGTTGGCGTCGTCCGACTCAATGACAAGTAGCCCAGTCCCAGATCGACCAGTGGACGAAGCCGTTGCAGCACCCCTGACGCGAGCTGGACCGCGGCAGCACGCTTCTCTGGTGTTCGGCTTGCGGTGGGTCGCACATCGGAAGAGGCGGCCTCGTGGTCCTCCTCGCGTGCGACGACTCCCGAGAGGATCGTGGCAAGTTCCCGGAGCGGCAGTTGGGAGAATTCGGCGATGTCGAATCCTTCGAACGTGACAGACAGCGCCTCGGGCTTCAGCCGTTTGCCATTGCAGGTCGGGCAGATCGCAGCGGTGAGGAACTGCGCGACGCGCCGTTTCATCGAGGCGCTCTTCGTGTTCGCGAACGTGTCCAGGATGTACCGGCGAGCCCCGACGAATGTGCCCGAGTAGCTCGGCTCCACGCCTGCTTCGATCGCAGCTTTGGACTCGGAGAGCGTGAGCCGGGAGTGGACCGGTACGAAGGGGGTCTCATCGGTATACAGGATCCAGTCCCGGTCCTTCTTCGGAAGGTCCCGCCACGGCACATCGACGTCGTAACCGAGAGCGACCAGCACGTCGCGCAGCTGATGGCCGTGCCACGCGGTCGGCCAGGAAGCGATGGCGCGTTCGCGGATGGTGAGCGAGGGGTCAGGGACCATCTGCTGCTCGTTCACCTCATACACGCGGCCGATGCCGTGGCATTCCGAGCAGGCCCCTTGGACCGTGTTCGCGGAGAAGTCCTCCGCATACAGCATCGGCTGTCCCTCCGGGTAGTCCCCGGCCCTGGAGTACAGCATTCGTACCAAGCTCGACAATGTGGTGATGCTGCCCACGGTCGATCGGGCGTTCCCGGAACCCCGCTGCTGCTGCAGGGCGACCGCCGGCGGCATCCCCGTGATCGAGTCGACATCGGGCACTCCCGCCTGATCGATCAGGCGGCGGGCGTACGGTGCGACCGATTCCAGATAGCGTCGCTGAGACTCGGCGTACAGCGTCCCGAACGCCAGCGAGGACTTTCCCGAGCCGGACACACCGGTGAAGACGACCGTTGCATCGCGCGGCACCGTGAGGTCGACATCCTGCAGATTGTTTTCGCGGGCGCCGAGAACGCGAACGTCAGGCTGCACGGAGAGCTTCGGCGGCACGAACGAAGAGGATTCAACCATGGTCGCATGTTAGCCACGCACGGAACAGTCGGACGATCTGCGTCCGGAGGAGAGGGGTCTGCCGTGAGTTTGGTTGACATCTGATCTGTGGTCCCGGGAGGGACTGCTGGAAGGATGACCCCATGCCCGCTGCATACCCCCGAGAGTTCCGCCAGGACGTGGTCGCGATCGCCCGTAAGGGTCAGATGCCGATCGCGCAGGTCGCGAAGGACTTCGGCATCGCCGAGTCCTGCCTACGGCGCTGGCTGGCCCAGGATGATGTCGAGGCCGGGATCCGGCCCGGCATCACCAAGGCTGAGAACGAGGAGCTGAAGGCTCTCAAGCGCCGCAACCGCGAGTTGGAGATGGAGAACGAGGTCCTACGGCGTGCGGCCGCGTATCTGTCCCAGGCGAACCTGAAATTGGGTCAGTCCCCAAAATGACCTATCCCGTCGTGAAGGACCTGGCCCGCGACGGGATTCCCGTGAAACTCTCCTGCCGGGTCCTCGGGTTCTCCCGTCAGGCCTACTACCAGTGGCTGGCCGAACCTGTCAGCGAGCGGGAATGGTCCGACGCGCATGCCGCCAACGCCGTCCTCGATGCCCATGCCGATGACCCGGAGTTCGGATACCGGTTCCTGGCTGATGAGCTCCGCGGCCGTGGCCTGGCCGTGTCGGACCATCAGGTGTTGAAGGCCTGTCGGCTCGTGAAGGTCCGCTGCTGCCACTCGATCCGTCGCGGCTCGGGCAAGCGTCCTGGCCCTGCCGTTCATGATGATCTGGTTCGTCGTGAGTTCCGCGCTGAGAAGCCGAACCAGCTGTGGCTCACGGACATCTCAGAGCATTGGGCCGGGGATTCCAAGCTCTATCTCTGCGCGGTCAAGGACGTGTTCTCGAACCGGATCGTGGGCTACTCGATCAATCGGCGGATGAGCTCGCAGCTGGCCGTGGACGCCCTGCAGATGGCTCTGGCCCGGCGTGGAGGCAAGGCCGAGGTGCAGGGTTGCCGGGTGCATTCGGACCGAGGATCGCAATTTCGAGCCAGGCGGTTCGTGGAGACGCTCCGGGTCAACGGCCTGGTCGGGTCGATGGGCAGGGT